>JAAYLM010000397.1 GCA_012521915.1 Oscillospiraceae bacterium
AGAAATGCAGAGCGACTTGTCTCAGCTTTCCCCCAGTGAACAGCATCTGCTGCAATGGTTTTTCACAGATTTGGCGACAGACCAGACGCTAAGCCTGGCCCAGGTGCGCCGATATGCGCGTCACGAGGAAACCGCTCCTGATTTTCGCCGGCAATTTGCCATCTTCCGCTCGCTGCTCGACAAAGAGATGCCTGAACAGGGCTACCTTGATCGGGCAAAGACTTTTCGTGGCAGGCTGACCAGCTGCGTAACCGCTTTGGCCTATGCGCTTCTGGCCGCTTTGATTACGGTTTTTCTCAATACGGGCATTGCTTTGCTGTTGCTGATACCTGCTGTAGGTTTTCTGCTTTACAGCGGCATGCTGCGGCGGCTGACCAACCGGGGACGCGAGAATTATGCACATGGGCAGGCCCTGGCCCGGTATCTGCGCCGGCTGCACCAGCTGCCACCTTACCCAGAGGCAACGCTGCAGCGGCGTTTTATTGCCTATGCCATGGCGTTGGGTCTGGTTCAGCCATATCTGCAAGTATTGCCGGAAATCTGGAGCAGTCAGCCTGTTCATGAACAGCTGGCCGTATTTGGCATCAGCCGCCAGAAAAAACAGCCGCTGAAACAACAGGTCGCCCAGTTCGCTGCTGATCTGCGTGTCATGGATTCCCTGCTTTCTTCCAGCCTGCTTATATCAGAGCACATCCGCCGCTGAGTCGTCATCAAGTTCAGTTGAATCATGCAACCGGTTCAGTCCGGTTACATCAAGGAACCCGCCGTACCGCAGGACTTGCTGCCTGATCATCTGTTTCGGGGTGTTCCTTGCGATGTCTGCGGCGGATGACCACCACTGTGGCAAGCAACACCAGCACCAGCAAAGCGGCGGCTGATAGCAAAACGATCCGCCAGGTGTGATCAGGCTGCTGAGGCAATTCTTCAGGTGTATAGATGGCTGTCATATCCCAGGGCACTTCAGGCATTGTTGAAAATTCAGTCTTGCCTGGCCGCCACAAGTGGCCGGATTCACCAGCCAGGGGCTTTGATTCGTAGGGATCACTGAAAAAGCGGGATTGGGGCTCTTCAGGTTGTTGTTCCGGCGGCATATAGGCCGACAGGACACTCAGGCTGCGATCCGGTAACAATCTGCCGGCTTCATCAAAAGCGAAGACAGCTGCCTGGAGTGCGTTGGCAGCTTGATTGGCCGGGTGGTCGGCTCGCAGCGTCCACTGTTCCACCGGATCGAGTTCTTCATGATGCGATGATCCGTCTGACCACATGATTGCCAGGCGATAGCCGGCCAAGCGGATGTTGTCCCGGGCAGGTGGCCAGGACAGCTGCAGCTGTCCATCCGCCAGGCGTGTGATTGTCAGGGTCGCGTCATCAATCCAACCGGGACGGACCAGATCAGGAATCGCCACGTGGGTAAAATGCTCCCTGTTGATGACAGATTGTGTGCCCAGCTGGCCCCGGTCTCCACGGCCGCTGGCAGCAAGAAGAGCCTTGCTGCTCATGAGCAGGCTGTGAAAACTGCCGCAAGCTACCGCTGCAATGGGAAGATAGTCATCACCGCTAAATCCGTGGAAGGCGCTCCGGACGGCAACAGGCTGCTGCTGAAGCGGGACTGAAGGCAGACTAAGCTGACCGTAGCTGTTGTCGCCCCAGACAAGGATCTGCTGTCTCGCATTTTCGCTGTTTTCACTTTTATACGGCTGCACATCGACGATGGCTATGCTGTGCGCGAAACCGGCACTGATCTTGGCGATACGGCCGCTGTACCGGTCGGTGTAAAGGGAAGGGTCAAGGCGCTGTGGCAATGCCAGAAAAACATCACCGGTAGATGGTGCTTCCAGCCCCAGCTGACCTGCTGTGTGGTCACCCCAGGCATACATGATGTCACTGCCGTTTTCTTCGACAACAACCAGAACATGATGGAAACCGGCGGCCAGCTTCTTGACAGAAGAGAGTCCAGTTACAATCTGGGGGCTGGGCCGGGTCTGGCTGCTGCGGTCACCGAGCTGACCGCGGCTGTTGTCGCCCCAGGCCAAGAGCTGGCCTGACATGTTGACATAGAGAGAGAAGTTGCCGCCGGCAGCGATACTGACGGCGCCGTTTTGCACCAGCCTGTGCGGGTTGATGTGGCGATGGCCGATCACCCTGCCTGCATCATCACTAATGGGCTGCCCATGCGGCTCGCCCAACTGTCCGGAGCTGTTGTCGCCCCAACCCCAGATTCCACCCAGAGTGTCCAGCGCCAGAGAGTGGCTGGCACCGGCCGCGACAGCGGATATGTCAGGAAGCCCGTCGACTTTGACCGGTTTCGCGGCCTGAATGGTGGAACGGTTTCCTACTTGCCCAAAGGCATTGCGTCCCATGGCGTAGACAGCGCCGTTCTCCAGCAGAACAAGCGTGTGGTCAAAACCCAGGCTGACATCAACCGCTTTTCCGGGCAGCTGAAGCCTGCGGGGCTCGTCCAGATAGTCCAGGTCGGCAAAGCCCAGCTGGCCATAGGTGTTGTCACCCCAGAGATATAATGAACCATCCTGCAGCAGCATAGCACTATGCTGGCGGCCGGCAGCCAGTTTAATACCTTCAACAGGCCGATTGGCGGGGGCAGCCTGAACGGGCGCCACCGTCAGCAGCACCAGCGCGCATGCGGTCAAGGGCCGCAGGAAACGCGATAAGAAAAAACGGAAAGCAACAGTCCTGTTGAGCATCGTCATATCATCCTCGCCCCTCATGATACACAAACACACCTGTCCGGACAAGCTGTCTGATTTGATAACAATCTGTCATATTGAATGGATATCGCATATGATATAATGACTTGCGTATAGATAACAAGTGTTTTTTGCTGCAATGAATTAATTTACCAGGGCAGGACCGTCCAACTGGGCGATGGTGCCCTGATTATGAAACGGAGGCCCAGACCATGGCGAAATCAAGCAAGGCCGCTTTCACCCGAATCGCGACAACCGTGACCGCAAGGTATTTTCCGACAACAGGCGCGACAGATGGTTTTTATCTGGATGGCCGCCTGTCAGGGCGACGTGAACATCGTGCCGCTGATATAACGCTGGATCGTGAAGAACGCGGATTTTTCTATGCTGTCTACGCACATCTGTCCGGCAACGCCCAGGAGGAAAACCCGACCACCCAGGTCAAAGAAGCACTGGATAAAATCATGACCGAGGTCAAAGAGACCGGACACAACATTGACGCGGAAATAAATGAGCTGGCTGAATGCGCGGTCTCAGTGGTTGGACGAATCGCCCTCAAGCATGACGGCATGCGCCAACCCTATTTCGCCGGCATCCTGGTTCGTGATTCTGAATTGGCTGCTGTGACGATGGGCAACGGCTGCGCCTACCTTTACCGGGGCGATGTGCTTTATCCGCTGACCAGTGACGACTTCCCCATGGAAGCCATTGACTATGCCGGAAAACCGGTGGATGGACTGGACCTTTATTGTGCTGGCGTTGCCGGAACAGTTCGCTACTCGAATATCGCCCAGCTGCAGATGGATGATTGCCTGATTGTCTGCAATCGTGACGTTATGGAAGCTCTCGGTCAGCGTGAAGTGCTGCGCATGCTGTATGAGGCAGAGGATCAGGCTGATGCCGCCGGTATGATCATAACAGCAGCCGCTGCCAAACAACCCGGCACACCCGTGCAGGTTATGATCGGTTTTGTCGAGAACATTACTGCCGCGGACAGGACTGCACGCGTCGCCGCAGCCCGCACCCACGGTGACACAGGACCGGCTACGTTCGCCACAGCCGCTTTTTCCGGTTTGGGCCGCGGCAGGCAGCCGGCACCGGATGTTCCTGCCAGTACGGAGCCTGTAGCAGAAGAGGCAGTGCCAGACCTGCTGTACCGCGAGCCGGCTAAACAAGCCAGAACAACGCCGCCGGCCGCCGAACGCGCGAAATCCTTTGACCGGACCCAGCTGGCTCAGCCGGAAAAGCCATTAGCCGGCGTGAAAGACAACCGCTTCCCTGAAGGCGCAGCCGACCCGTTCTCAGATGAAGATGATGATTTCGCGGATGAGATCGACCGGTACGGCCGCGGCCGCCAGATCGCCTTTTATGTGATTATTGCCGCTGTTTGTATCGGCTGTATCTTCCTGATTTACAACATGCTCTTTAAAAAAGACAAAGAGCAGAATGGCACAACGACAACCCAGGCATCAGGACAGCTCACGCCCGGACAGTCAACTTCGCAGACAACAACGGAATCCACCAGCGGGAACACCGACCAGACAGACAACACCTCAACAGGTGAAAGCACCACCGGGACAACTGCGGATGGCACGACGGCCACGACAACAACGGCCACGACCGCCGACACAGGGATCATGGCGACGCATACGGTCGTTGCCAATGAGACCATCTGGAACCTGGCGATGAAATATTATGGCATTGGCGACTTTGAGCACATGAAGCTCATCGCCGACGCCAACAACCTGACGCTTATCCAGGATGGCGACAACATCAAGCTGGAAACACCGATTCATGTTGGCGATGTCCTCAAGATCCCCAATAAGCCATAAGGCCTGGACTGAAGCTTTTATATCATTAGCCTGCGGCCTGCCAAAATTGTTTTGGCGGGCCGTTTGGGTCTGGAGGGAGGGAATGACGGGACAGGACTTCTGTCTTGCATCCGGAGCCATCAGACGTTATGATAAGAACCTATACAACGTCCGGAATCGCAATCGCATGACCGGCCGCTAAAGGGGGAACTGCTGCATGAGAATCCTGATAACAGAAAAAATCGCCGCGGAATCAATCAGGTTTTTGCGGGAACAAGGCTTTTCTGTCGATGAGCATCTGGGGCTGGGTCAGGCGGAGATCGAACAGATCATCATGCCTTATGACGCACTTATTGTGCGCAGTGTCACCCAGGTCAACCGCAGCCTGCTTGAAAAAGCCGGGCAGCTGAAAGTGGTTGGCCGGGCAGGCAACGGGACCGATAACATTGATGTGTCTGCCTGCACGGATAAAGGCATTATTGTTGTCAATACACCTGAAGCCAACATCATGGCCGCCGGTGAACTTGCTGTCGGGCTGGCTTTTGCTGTCTTCCGCAATATCTGTCAGGCCAACAGCCTTGCACACCAGGATGATTTCCGCCGCGGCCGCCTGATCGGCCAGGAACTAGAGGGTAAAGTTGCCGGCATCATCGGCAT
>JAAYLM010000398.1 GCA_012521915.1 Oscillospiraceae bacterium
AGCTGGTCGAACGCTGGCATTATCTGGCGTCATCGGCCATGGTCGGCAGCCTGGTCAAGTATTTCATTATCCTGGACGCCTGGGTGGTGGGTGCGATCAGCTTCTGCGCCGCGGCCTATAAGCTGGGACCGAGAGACAAACATATCGGTTGGAACAGCACAGTACGCCAGGAATACCTACCCCGGATGGTGGAGAACAATCGCTTCCTGATTTTGCCCTGGGTCAAGATCAAGAACCTTGCCTCGGCAACGCTGGCCGAGAGCGTACGCCGGTTGAAGGTTGACTGGCAGGACAAATACGGGGTTTGCCCGGTTCTGGTGGAAACCTATGTCGACACCTCGCGGTTCAGCGGCGGCTGTTACCGGGCCGCCAACTGGACTTATCTTGGCCAGACCAAGGGCTATAGCCGCAGCACAGAGGGATTTACATACCACGGCAACAAAAAGGCCATTTTCATTCATATCATCGATAAGCGCTTCAAAAAGGAATTCAAACCCGGCACAGTCCGCATGAACCAGGCCATAAAGGAGTTAGAGGAGATGATCAACGGTATTCCGCAGTGGTTTCCATCGCTGACAGAAAAAATCGGACTGAAAAAGCTGACCGACGAGGATGTGCGCCGCTGCCTGGCGGAGCATCTTTCGACGTATACGCCGTATCTGGGCCGCAAGGAGCATCATCGGCATCTGGTGGCCATGACACAGGGGTTGTTGAGCGACCTGGACCGCAAATCGATCGAGCCGATCGCACTGGCTTTTGAAGGCATCGATCAGGTGCGCGTCCTGACCAAGTTCATGTCGGACGCCAAGTGGCATGAAGATGAGATGAAGAAAGCGTATCAGGCCGAATTAGCCGCGCTGCTGTCCGCTGAGGGCGGCATGATTACCGGCGATGACACCTGTTTCCCCAAGAAAGGGCGTCACACGGTGGGGGTCGCGCGTCAGTACTGCGGGAACACCGGGAAAATCGATAACTGCCAGGCAGCTCCCATGGTTGGGTATGTCAGCGGCAAAGGGTACGGGATCGTTGACTGGCGGCTGTACATGCCGAAAGCCTGGTTTGCGGATGGCCATCGCGACCTGCGTGTCAAGGGCAAGGTGCCGGAACAGCTGGCGTTCACAACGAAGAACCAACTGCTGCTGGACATGATTCTGTCGGCACACCAAAGCGGAACGCTCCAGGCCCGGTATGTCGGTGTGGATGCGTCGTACGGTTCGGACAGTGCTTTCCTGGACGCGCTGCCGGAGCCGCTGATCTATTTTGCCGATGTGCGTAAGGACCAGCTGGTCTTTTCATCCCGGCCGGACACCGCCGTTCCGGACTATGCGGGTAAAGGCAAACGTCCCAGCAAGCCGGTGGCGGCCACCAAACCGATCACGGTCGAAGACCTCGCTGCGCAAACAGCCATCCCGTTTCAGGACGTTGCACTGGGTATCGGCGCCAAAGGCCCTATTTTCTCCAAGGACAAGGTGATCCCGGTTGTCGAAGTCAGAAACGGGCTGCCTGGCAAAGACATTTGGCTCTATGTCCGACAGCTGGAAGACGGCTCCCTCAAATACTCCCTGACCAATGCGCCGTCTGGTTCCACCTGGGAAGAGATCCGCAGACCGGCATTGCTGCGCTGGTCCATCGAGCAGTGCTTCAAGGAACTGAAAGACTACCTGGGCATGGACAACTACGAGACCAGGAACTGGGTGGCGTTCCACCGCTATATCCTCTTGAGCAACATCGCTCATCTGTTCATCAATAAGCTCAGAAATAGGTTCTCTACGAAAATACACACGCCTGGGCCGACCCCGTACATCGATCATCCGGTTCCCGCGGATGCGTTCCTGGATGCAGCCATCCAGCTCGGCAACAACTTGCCGATTACCCATGCTCAAATCAAAGCCGTGCCGGACACGCCCCAGCAAGTCCTCACGATCGGGTTGATCCAAAAAATCGTCAATGCTGCTTTTGTCAAAATCGGCAGGCTGCGTGAAGAGGTTGACTACCAGTTGCGAACGGCTGCCGCTGCCTTCGAATCCCACTCAAGAGCCAAACTGAATCAGGCGC
>JAAYLM010000399.1 GCA_012521915.1 Oscillospiraceae bacterium
GCAGTGGACTGAAAATCCTCGTGTGGCTGGTTCGATTCCGGCTCTGGGCACCAGATTTAGGACTTCGGTTGTCTGACAGTCGGAGTCCTTTCTGCATCTTATCTGTACATAGAGATTGCCCGTGGTGACTGGTGAAAATGCATAAAGATAAAAAAGAAAGCAAATCATTAGCCAATGAGCTAAACAAAATTAACTGGTTTTATTGCAGTGGTGCGTCGAACCTGCGACTTTATGCACTCAGTGTGGTATAATCGTAAGGCTATTTATTTTCATTGTCGACAGGTGATTTGGAGCAGGTGCTTCAAAGACAGGCGTTTCCTGTATCATGATGTTGTCGACATGTAAAAGATAATCTGCGGAATAGGTGGGATTTGAGTGAGCTCAAAAACGTTGCTATACATCCTTAAAAGGATTGGTCTTGCAATCCTGACCATCTGGGTCGTCATTACGGTGACCTTCTTCGTCATGCGCGCAGTGCCAGGCGGGCCGTTTTTGAGTGAAAAAGCCATATCCGAATCAGCCATGAAGGCCTTGGAGGCAAAATACGGCCTGGATAAACCCTTGCTGGTTCAATATGGCACGTACCTGAAAGACATTGTAACCCGGCTTGATTTCGGTCCGTCCATTAAACAGCGTGGCCGCATGGTCATGGATATCATAGGCGACGGCATGAAAACATCTGTTAAACTGGGCCTCATCGCCGCGTTTTTTGCTCTCACAATTGGCCTGGTTTTAGGTTCCATAGCAGCGTTGCGCCGGAACAAGATCATTGATAAATCCATCATGGTCGTGACGACCGCGTTTGTCTCCATGCCCTCGTTTATCATGGGATCACTGCTTTTGGTCATCTTTGCCATCAAACTGGCAGTGCTGCCGGCCAATGGCTCAACAACAGCTGGACTCATCCTGCCTGTCACAACACTGGCGCTCTATCCCATGGCCTACATAACCCGTCTGACCCGTTCTTCCATGTTGGATGTACTGGGGCAGGACTATATTCGCACAGCCAGAGCCAAGGGCGTGTCCGGCCCGCAGATTGTATTCGGCCATGCCCTGAAGAATGCCATTATACCCGTTATCACCTACTTTGGCCCCATGCTGGCTTATATTGTCACCGGGTCTCTGGTGGTGGAACAGATTTTCGCGGTTCCCGGCATCGGCCGCGCATTCGTCAACAGCATCACTGGTCGCGACTACACCTTGATCATGGGCACTACGATTGTGCTGGCAACCCTGATTGTGGTCATGAACCTGATCAGCGACATCCTGTACAAGGTTGTCGATCCGCGCATCACACTGGAATAGGGGGATGAGGAAATGAGGAAAAAACTTTTTAGCAATCATGTAAACCTTGATTCCTTTATCCCTGCGACTGAAGCGGATAAAGAATACATGGTCCAGATGCGGCCTTCCTCTACCTTTTTTAAAGACGGTGTCAAGCGTCTGCTGAAAAATAAAGTTGCTACAATCAGCCTGCTGATTATTATTCTGACCACACTTCTGTCCATCTTCCTGCCGATGTTGTGGCCATATGCCTATGATCAGCAGATGGGCGTCCAGCCGGGGAAAATGGTTGACGCTTCATTTAACAACCTGAGCCCTTTTGAATACGGCAAGACTGAACTGGCCAGAATCGCAGATGGCGAGCGGATCTTTCCCCATATATTCGGTACGGATTCAGCTGGACGGGATTACTTCATACGCATTGTCTATGGCACCCGTATTTCACTTGCTGTAGGTTTTTTCGCCAGCATCATTGTGCTCATCATCGGCATGACCATCGGTTCAGTGGCCGGATACTTCGGCGGCAAAGTCGATCTGATTATCATGCGTATCGTGGATATCATCTACTCCCATCCGGATATGCTGATGGTGATCCTGCTTGCTTCTGTACTGCAGATCGCACTGAAAGCTCTTTTGGAAGGTACCGTTCTGGAAAAAATCGGTTCTAACATTCTTAGCCTTTTTATTGTGTTCGCCGTTCTTTACTGGGTGTCCATGTCCCGTCTGATCCGCGGCCAAATCCTTTCACTGCGCGAACAGGAATACATACTGGCCGCCCGTGCCTCAGGTGCCAAAGGCCGCTGGATCATCCGCAAACATCTGATCCCCAATTCGATCAGTGTGGTGATCATCTCCACTGCACTGCAGATTCCGAACGCGATTTTCACGGAGAGTTATCTCTCTTTTCTCGGTCTGGGCGTCAATGCCCCCATGCCTTCACTCGGATCCCTGGCTTCTGACGCGCTCAACGGTATTACGTCTTATTCCTACCGCCTGGTTATCCCGGCCGTGGTGATTTCTCTGATTGTGCTGTCCCTGAACCTGCTGGGCGACGGTCTGAGGGATGCCTTTGACCCGAAGCTGAACGGTTGAGAAAGGGGCTTGTGTTCTATGCGACTTCTTGAAGTAAATGATTTACATACGTCATTTTTCACAGACGCCGGTGAGGTCAAGGCGGTCAACGGTGTTTCTTTTAATCTTGACCGTGGCAAAGTGCTGGGTATCGTGGGTGAATCGGGATCGGGCAAATCCGTGACCGCTTATTCCATTATGCAAATCCTGGCGCCAACCGGTAAAATCGTCTCCGGTTCCATCAAGCTGAATGACCAAGAACTGGTTGGTTCCGCGGAGAAAGTCATGAAAACGGTCCGCGGAAACAAAATATCGATCATCTTCCAGGATCCAATGACCTCTTTGAATCCAACATACACCATCGGCCACCAGCTTATGGAAGCTATTATTCTCCATACAAAACGCAACCGGTCTGCGGCTTACACCCAGGCCGTGGAGATGCTGCGGCTGGTTAACGTGAATGAACCGGAAAAACGTATGAAGCAGTATCCTTTTGAGTTTTCCGGAGGGATGCGGCAGCGTGTCATGATCGCCATGGCCCTGGCTTGTGAGCCGGATATTCTCATAGCCGATGAACCGACCACCGCTCTGGACGTGACCATACAAGCCCAGATTCTTGAACTGATGCACACGCTGCAGGAAAAACTGGGTATGGCCATCATCATGATCACACATGATCTAGGCGTGGTTGCCCAGATGTGCGATGAAGTGGTCGTCATGTATGCCGGATCAATCTGTGAACAGGGTACAGCTGAAGAAATATATTATAATCCCTGTCATGAATATACAAAGGGGCTGCTGCGGTCCATTCCCGCTGCCGGGTCTGCCGGAAACAGGCTGCAACCGATCAGTGGCACGCCGATTGACCTTTTGAATATGCCTAAAGGCTGCCCTTTCGCCCCGCGCTGCGAATCGGCCATGAAAATATGCCTGCGCGAACGTTGTCCCCGGATGCAAATCAATGAAGATCACCTGGCATCCTGCTGGATGAATGTCAAGAAAGGCGTTGATGACGGCTCCATTGAGCTGCCAGGAACCGCTGGGGCAAGAGAAAACGCGCAGGAAGGGGTGATGGCGCATGAGTGATCATCATAATCTGCCCTTGATCGAGGTTAAGAACCTGAAGCAATATTTCAACATCAATGTCGGCCTGTTTCGCTCCAGACCCCTGAAAGCTGTCGACGATGTGTCGTTCAGCATCACGAATGGGGAGACCCTCGGTCTGGTAGGTGAATCCGGTTGCGGGAAAACAACCGTGGGCCGCTCAATCCTGCACCTTTACAAACCCACTGCTGGTGAGATATGGTATAAAGGTAATAAAATTGTCACGAGTGAGGACATCAACGAATTTCGCAAGAAAGCCACTGTTGTTTTTCAGGATCCGTACTCATCCCTAAACCCGCGGATGACGGTGGCAGACATCATTGGTGAACCACTGGATGTGCAGCAGCTGTATGCTTCGAAACAGGAGCGCAAGGAGCGGATTCTAGAATTGATGGATCATGTCGGTCTGAACAGTGAACATGCGGCCAGATACGCGCACGAGTTTTCTGGCGGCCAGCGCCAGCGCATTGGCATTGCCAGGGCTCTGGCGGTAAATCCTGATTTTATTGTTTGCGATGAACCGGTTTCCGCACTGGATGTATCGATTCAGGCCCAGGTCATCAACATGTTTGATGAACTGCAGGAAAAACTGGGTTTGACTTATCTTTTCATTGCTCACGACCTGCTGGTGGTCCGCCACATATCGGACCGCATTATTGTCATGTATCTGGGCAAAATGGTTGAGCTTGCATCGGCAGAAGAAATCTACAGTCGTCCGATGCATCCGTATTCGAAATCATTGATATCCGCTGTCCCTCTGCCGGATCCGAAAGCGGCCCGGGCGAATAAGCGTATTGTCTTGAAAGGCGATATCCCCAGTCCCCTGAATGCGCCATCCGGCTGTCCCTTCCGTACCCGTTGTGCTTATGCTGTCGAACGTTGCGCCGTTGAAGTACCCTCTTTTGATGAGGTTTCAGCTGGTCACTTTGTCGCCTGCCATCGGGTGGGAGAGATCAATTAACTTTGTTTCAGCATACGCGCGGATCGTGAAAGGATCCCGTGTATTTTGAAAAATAGACTATATCATTGGAAAGGAAGATCAACAATGAAAAAAATCTTAGCATTGCTACTCGTCGCCTTTATGGTGTTCGGTTTGGCAGCTTGTGCTGGCAACGGCACCACAACAGCCGGTACAACAGCCGGTACAACAGCCGGTACAACAGCCGGTACAA
>JAAYLM010000400.1 GCA_012521915.1 Oscillospiraceae bacterium
GTCCAGAACCCTGTCCATAGCCACATCGCTGATTGTATATTTGCGCTGCATCAACATGAGTTCTGTGATGCGTTTTAGCTCATCCCTTGTAAAGTTAGGAAAATCAAGCACAAACTGAATTCTTGACTTGAACCCCGGATTGGATGCAATCATATCCAGCATCTGGTTCTTATACCCTGCTAAAATGACGCAGAATTTTCCTCTGTAATCTTCCATCGCTTTCACCAGGGCAGCAACCGCCTCATGACCATAGTCAAAACCCCTATCTTTTGGAATCAGAGAATAGGCCTCATCAATAAAGAGGACGCCGCCCATAGATTCTCGGATTTTTCGTAAAGTCTTTTGAGGTGTTTCGCCGACGTACTGCCCCACTAACTCTGAACGATCGACTTCAATAACGTGATTGTGCGGAAGTATTTTATTCTCGTAGAGAATACCGGCAATAATCCGCGCAACTTCTGTTTTTCCTGTACCGGGATTGCCATAGAAACACATATGAATGTTAAGCGCGTCACTATCCTTATTGGCAAGAGCGTAGGCCTTAATCTTAGTGACACTATCCTTGATTGTGGAAAGACCAATAAGCGTGTTTAACTTGGCTTCATGCTCACCGGGAGGCTCTAAATCCGACTTGTTGATTCCCATAAATCCGAAGTAATCAACTTCTATCATCTTGTTATATAGTTTAAAAAGTTCATCTTCGTCCTTCCCCGTGAGAAAGGTCTCTGAAGAGATCAAAGCTCCTATTTCTGCGTATCGCTCGCCGATAATGTCAATAATTTTTATTTCGATATCATCGCCGAAAACAACTGTGCCATCTTCAAACTGGTAACGCCTTGTCTGTTTTAAAATTGGAAGTGTCAGCAAAATAGCGACCGCATTCCATAGAGTGCGCAGCATTTCACCGAGTTCATCTGATCCATCCGAAAGTATATCAACTACATATTTCTTGTTTAGAGACGCTTCGACGGATTTGATTCCCTTCTCCAGATCCGCCCCATAGTCTGTATTTCTCTCTGAAAGCTTGAAACGATTTTTTGGCTTTTGCTAAAAGGACTTTCAATAGTTATTATTGTGCTTTATGAACTTATGAATCTTTGTGGATAGTCTTTCAAGCAGATCCAGGAGTTCATCAGCAAGGCCAAGTAAATCCTCATCGGGAATTTCGCTGTAATCAAGTTCAATTTCCGGCATTGTAAGTTCAGGGAGTTCTATTGCAATATCAAGTTCAGAAAGCGCATTAACCCAGACCGTTTCCAAGCCACTCATACGATACTTAAGCGCTGCAAAATCGGTCTTGTAATCCATTTTAAATGGAGTATGCAGATGTTTTCTGATTTGCTTCAGAGAAGATTGCAAACGTTCAATGAATTTCTCCGTTTTATCTGCCTTGTAAACATTCTTTTGGATCTTACTGAAACTTGGAAAACGCTGATCGTCCTTTGCTTTAGGAACTATATCAAACTGTTCTTCTTTGGCCTCTTCCGTTTGTTTTTTCTTCAAAACCAGTCGGTGGAAGCTAATGTCCGATTTCTCTATCTTTCTAACCTGGAACTTTGCAAGAAAATTCTTTATTTCACGTGTCAGAGTATCCTTACGGTCATAAGGTGTCGGAAACATCTTGTAGCCACATGTTGAGCAACTGCAATCCTTATCGCTGTCTTTTATCTCATCGCAGCAAATACACTTATATTCCGCCATGACTAGTCAACTCCTAATGCCTTTTTGGCGGCATCCAAAGGTGTGGAATAATAAATAATAGATATCTCGTTCTTTAGGTCACTCTTTAATGCTTCACACTTTGTCCGGCTTTCTTCTGGCATGAGAATCTTCTTGGCTCCGGCATTGGATGCTGTAACAAAAATTTCATCGAGTTCATTGATGACCGGCATCATGCTTCCGGACATTACCACTCGTCCGCAGATTACCAGAGATGGCTGAACGGCACGATTAGCAAGGCCGGAGAAAAGTCCAACGACCTCTGCAACAGAGACTTCA
>JAAYLM010000401.1 GCA_012521915.1 Oscillospiraceae bacterium
GCCACGAGCTGGCTGCTGTCAACGGTCTCGTCACAGGCCTGAAAGTTCAGAAGACAGGCGTCCTCAAAGTCAGCTGTCTGGTGGATAAACCGATTCCGGTTGATCTGCTCTGCCGGACTGAAGAAAAACTGGAGCAGGTATTGACTCTGGCTGAAGCGCTCATTCACCAGACCTACCCGAGCCAGCTGGACGCTGGTACCGGTAGCCTGTACGCGGCTGAGCTCCAGCCCTGGCTGCTGCGCCACCTCTGGCACAGGGACGCCCTCAGTGCATCCATGCTCAAACAAGCCCGTTTCACCGCCGGAGCGGATCATGTGGTCATACACCTGGAGGAAGCATGCCGCAGTGTTTTCTCCACAGAAAGCCTGGAGAGCCTGCAGATGTGCTTCAGCAATCATGTGACGGCACAGACCCGCTTTTGTCTTGCCGGTGACGCGTCCGACTGCGACAGTGATATCGCTGATTATGCGCGCGGCTTGTTTTCCCGGCATCTGGCCCGGGCCCGCCAGGTGCACAGTGCTGTCAATGGCGACAGCGCTGCAGGCAGTCCGCGGCAGGGAAACGCAGACAACAGCCCGGCAGAAAACAACCGCACGCTCCGGGATCAGCCTGCCGGGATTCAACCGGATGCGCGGAGACGATATCGTGTACCGAAAGTAGAAGGCTTGCTCTGGGGTCGTGTCAACCCGGACCTGAAACGTGTGCCGATTGACAGCCTCAACAGCGAAACGGGACTGGCCCTGATCGAAGGCCGTGTTTTTGATCTGGAAACACGCTTGGTCAGCGACGGCACGCGGGTTCTCTATAAATTCAGCATGACTGACCTCAGCAGTTCCATCAGCTGCATTCTTTTTTCCAAGCCAGAAGAACGTCCATTTCTGGAAGAGACCCTTGATCATGCCTATATCCGCCTGGCAGCCGAGATCAGTTTTGACGGCCAGTTCAGCAAAGATCTGCAGGCCAGAGTGACCGGGCTGCAAAAGGCTGAACCTCAGCCGCAGCGCACGGATGATGCTGTGTTGAAGCGAGTCGAATTGCATGCGCACACCAAGATGAGCGCTAAAGACGCCGTCTGCGACGCACGCGACCTGGTACGCCTGGCTGCCGATTTCGGCCATGCCGCGGTAGCCATCACCGACCATGGGGTGGTCCAGGCTTTCCCGGAAGCTGCGGAAGCTTGCGCAGATCTGAAAAAGGCTGGCAAGGACATCAAAGTTATCTATGGGATGGAAGGCTATCTTGTCGATGATCTGGCAGCGGTAGCCTGGCAGTGCGAAGAGACAAGCCTGGAAGATGGTTTTGTTGCCTGCGATGTGGAAACCACAGGCCTCGATCCGGCACTGGACCGCCTTATAGAAGTCGCGGCCGTCCACTTTGTCCCGGACGGCACAGGCGGTTTTTTACCGGGCGAGCGACTGGTCAGCCTGGTCAATCCAGGTATCGATGTGCCGCCGGAATCAGTCAGACTGACGGGGATCAGCACGGACATGATCGCCGCTGCCCCGGATCCTCTGACGGTACTCCATCGCCTGAAAGAATGGATCGGGGACAGGCCGGTAGTCGCTCACAATGCTTTTTTCGACCTGGGTTTTCTGCGCTACGAGGGGCAGCGTACAAGCACAGAGCAAGATCCGACTCTGAAATTCAATCCGCCCCTGATCGACACCCTGGCCTTGAGTCGCTTGCTGCTGCCGGACCTGTCACGCCACAAGCTGGGTGCCGTTGCCGATCATCTGGGGATCGCGCTGGACCAGGCCCATCGTGCCGAGGCCGATGCCCTGGCCTGCGGTTTTGTTTTCAGCGCACTCTGGAAAAAAAGCGGTGCGGCAACCTTGAACGGGCTGAACAGGCTGGCCGGACAGCTGGACCAGGAAGCCCTGCTGGAGCATAAGCTGCCGGTTTACCACATCATTCTGCAGGCAGCTGACCGTCTTGGCCTCTATCACCTTTACCGCATTGTGTCTCAGTCCCATCTGCAGTATTTTCACATGCGGCCGCGTATCCCGCGCAGTCTGCTGCAGTATTTCCGCAATGGCCTGATTGTCGGCAGCGCCTGCGAGTCAGGTGAATTATTCCAGACAGTCCTGCAGACCTATAGAGCTGCCGGACAATCGGAAGAAGAAACGCTGCGCCGGCTCAATGCGCCGGCCGGCAAAGCGCTGGCTCGCTTTTATGACTATTTCGAGATTCAACCACTGGCCAACAATGCCTTTTACCTGCGTGACCCACAGAGCGGCCTGCATGATGAAGATGATCTAAAAGCGCTCAACCGCATCATCTACCGCTGGGGCAAAAAACTTAAGATACCGGTCTGCGCGACCTGCGATGTGCATTTTCTGGAACAGCGTGACACCGAATTCCGACGCATCCTGATGACTGACATGGGTTATGCCGATGCCGCGGAGCAAGCGCCGCTTTATTTCCGCACAACCAGCGAGATGCTGGCGTCTTTTGCCTGGCTGGGTGAAGAAGCCGCGCAGGAGGTCGTCATCCAGAACCCGTCCCTGATTGGCGAACGGGTGTCTGGAGCGCTCAAGCCTTTCCCGGACGGCTCATTCCCGCCGCTCATTGACCAGGCAGCCACCGATGTGCGCGACCTTACCTGGGGACAGGCTGATGCCATCTACGGCTGCGACGGCATCCTGCCGGAGCTGGTGCGCCAGCGGATCGAACGGGAACTGACCTCAATTATCGACAATGGTTTTGCTGTCATGTACTACATCGCGCACAAGCTGGTAAAAAAATCCAATGAAGACGGCTATATTGTCGGTTCTCGCGGTTCGGTCGGCTCTTCGCTGGTTGCCACACTCTGCGGCATCACAGAAGTCAATCCGCTGCCGCCACACTATGTCTGCCCCGGCTGCCATTACAGCTCGTTCGACGAGACCGGCAACTATGGTTCGGGCTATGACCTGCCGGACCGGGACTGTCCGCGCTGCGGCACAACCCTGGCGCGTGAAGGACAGGATATCCCTTTTGAGACGTTTCTGGGATTTAACGGAGACAAACAACCGGACATTGACCTGAATTTCTCGGGGGAGTACCAGGCGAGGGCTCACAAATACATTGAAGAGATGTTTGGCGCCAGCCACACCTACCGAGCCGGGACCATCAGCAGTTTCGCGGATAAGAACGCCCAGGCCATTGTGCGCAAGTATTTTGAAGCCGAAGAACAGTTCACCACCCAGGCGGAGGTTAGCCGCCTGGCCCGCGGGCTGATCGGTGTCAAGCGGACAACCGGCCAGCATCCCGGAGGCATCGTGGTTGTGCCCCGTGAGCGGGAAATCTGTGATTTCACGCCGGTCCAGCATCCGGCCGACAAAAGCAGCAACGGCACAATCACAACCCACTTTGACTTCAACGCCATGCACGACACCATCCTCAAGCTGGATATTCTCGGGCATGATGACCCGACAATGCTCAAGATGCTGAGCGACCTGACGCGCGTTCCTGTCGCAACCATCCCCATGCCCGATGAGCGTGTCATGTCGCTGTTCCAGTCGACCGAAGCCCTGGATATCCCAGTGGAGCAGGCCATCGATGGCTGCGCGACACTGGGCCTTCCGGAGATGGGCACGTTTATGGCCCGGGAAATGATCCGGGAAACCCGGCCAACCCGTTTTTACGACCTGGTGCAGCTGATGGGGCTGTCGCACGGTACAGATGTCTGGAAAGGCAATGCCCAGGACCTTATCCGTTCAGGCACCTGCACGATCGAGGAAGTGATCGGCTGCCGCGACAGCATCATGACCGGCCTGATCTACAACGGGCTGCCGCCTAAGGCCGCCTTCGACATCATGGAAAAAGTAAGGAAAGGCAAGGGGCTGACTGAAGAGCAGGAGAACCTGATGCGTGAGCACCAGGTTCCGGAATGGTATATTGAATCCTGCAAGAAAATCCGCTACATGTTTCCCAAAGCGCATGCCGCAGCCTATACCATTTCATCCCTGCGTATCGCCTGGTTTAAAGTCAACCACCCGGAGGCCTATTACTGTGCCTATTTCACTGTGCGCGCCGATGAGTTTGACAGCCGCGTCATGTGCCGGCCGGCAGCCGAGATACATCGCGTCCGGGAAAAAATGCGCCGTGAGCTGCGTGATGGCGGCGATCGCGAGCAACGGATATACTATATTATGGAACTTGTAGAAGAAATGCAGCTGCGCGGCATAGATTTCGCGCCGATCAGCCTGGAAGCGTCTGATGCGACGAAGTTTGTCACCCTGGCACCCGGACTGATTCTGCCGCCCCTCAATGCCGTACCGTCGGTCAGCGTGGCGACAGCGGCACAGATTGTCCAGGCCAGAGCCGACGGACCTTTCAAGACACGCGATGATCTGGCCCGCCGGGCGTCGCTCGGGCAAAGCGTCATCGACAATCTTGCGGAAGCTGGCTGTCTGGCCGATCTGCCGGAATCCAGCCAGATCAACCTGTTTGAACTGATGGAGCAGGAACGTGAATAAGGCTGAAGTCTGCCAGGTCGTTCTCCGTGATGCCACAAGGGCCTTTGACCGGGTCTACACTTACCTGATTCCGCCGGAACTGCGGGACCAGCTTGTTGTGGGCTGTCTGGCGGAAGTGCCTTTTGGCAAAGGCAACCGCCCCGAAGCTGCTTTTGTCACAGCCTGCCGCCAACTCGAAGAAGAAACGCCCTATCAACTGAAATCCGTACTGCGCCTGCTGGCCGACCGGCCTGTGTTGCGACCGGATCAGATCCGACTGGCCCTGCACATGAAAAACCGCTGGCTTTGCTCATGGGGCGATGCGCTTCGCTGCATGGTTCCAGCCGCTGTGAGCGCAGTGCGGGAAAAAGTGGTGCGCATGGCAGAACTGATTGATCCGGCAGAAGCAGCCAGCCGACTGGCTGATGGCGAGATCAGCCGTCTTGGCCAGCTGCGTGTTATTGAACTGCTGCTTGATGTCGGTGCCGCACCGGTGCAGGAAATCATGAGCGCCTGCCAGGTCAGCCGTTCAATCCTCAGCACCTTGGCAAAAAACGAGTGGCTGCGATTTTACGAACAGGAAATCAGGCGCACGCTGGAGGGGGAGGATGACTACGCCATCCAGGAGCCGTTCACGCCCAACCCGGCTCAGGCAGAGGCGATCGGCCGCGTCAGCCGGGCGTTGACATCCTGCGAGGCCTCTCTGGAAGGCTGTCAGGAATATCTGCTGTACGGCGTAACCGGCAGCGGCAAAACCGAAGTCTATCTGCAGACCGCGCAGGCGGCTGTCAACCTGGGCCGTTCTGTGCTGATCCTGGTGCCGGAGATTGCCCTGACCCCTCAGATGATCCGCCGCATCCGCTCACGCTTCGGCACCATGGTCGCGGTTCTGCACAGCCGTCTAACACCGGCTGAACGCTATGAACAGTGGCAGCGTGTGTTGCGTCAGGAAGTCACGGTGGTCGTCGGGGCCCGTTCAGCTGTGTTCGCACCACTGCTGGACATTGGCCTGATCATCATTGATGAAGAACAAGAAGCCACCTACAAGTCAGAGACCCATCCCCGCTACCATGCCCGTGATGTCGCCCGCCTGCGGGCCCGCGATCACGGGGCGGTGCTGCTATTGGGCTCGGCAACGCCATCCGTGGAAAGTTATCAGCGTTGCGTGTCCGGGCAAGCCACCCTTCTGCGCCTGCCAGACCGCGTTGGCGAGGCGGGCATGGCGGTTACGGAAATCGTTGACATGCGGCGTGAATTGGCAGATGGCAACCGCAGCATGTTCAGCCGCCGCCTCACCCAGGCTCTGAATGCCGCTTTTGCTGGCGGCCAGCAGGCCATTATCTTCCTCAATCGCCGCGGTTTCGCCGGCTCGGTGCTCTGCCGCAACTGTGGCCATATCGTTCGCTGCCGTTCTTGCAGTGTGGCCATGACCACGCATCTGGACCGGCACGCGGCAGAACCGGCAGACAGCAAAACGGCGCCGGTTCGCCTTATATGCCATTATTGCGGCCGGATCACAAGCGTTCCCGAGCGCTGTCCGGCTTGCGGCAGCCGCCTGATCGGCCGTTTCGGCGCCGGCACTCAGCAGGCAGAAACCATGTTCAACGCGCTGTTCGCACCCGCAAAAGCGCTGCGTATGGATCAGGACACCTCCGTGGGGCGCACCGCGCATGAAAGGTTGCTTGACCAGTTTGAAAGGAAAGAGGCCCAGGCGTTGATCGGTACCCAGATGATTGCCAAAGGCCATGATTTCCCGAATGTGACCGTCGTGGGTGTCCTGGCGGCTGACCTCATGCTGGGCATATCTGACTTCCGCTCGTCTGAGCGGGCCTTTCAGCTGATCACCCAGGCAGCCGGTCGTGCAGGCCGCGGAACGATGCCGGGCACTGTGATTATCCAGGCCTACAATATTGACGATTATGCCATCCGCCTGGCAGCCGACCAGGACTATCCTGCGTTTTTCCAACAGGAGATCGCCTACCGCAGCCTGATGCAATATCCGCCTTTTGCCGTTATCTGCATGGTGACCATCTCATCGCTGCAGGAAGACGAAGCCAAAGAACGCTGTGAACGCCTGGCTGAAGCTTGCCGTGTCCGCTTGAAAGAAGAAGCGGCCTTTGCCCATGTGCAGATGATGGAGCCGGCCAGGGCGCCGATCTACCGCATCCGCAGCCGTTACAGATACCGCCTGGTCATCAAGGCCTCCGGCCATGAGCTGCTGGCTGCGTTTATCGCGCCGCTGATTGACGGCCTTGATTTGAAAAAAGCAGCGATTGCCCTCGATTTTGACCCCTACAGCATGCTTTAGGACGCTCCAGACGGTTGTTCACGCCTTATCTGTAACAAGATTCACAGATCGTTAAACAGACATCTGGTATAATACAAGGCAGATTGAGCTGTGTCAGCTAACGGGTCTGATCGCCGGCCGATGTGTTCCGGCTTTTTGTCCTGTGTCTGACCCCGCTTCTGAAGGAAAGGATCGATGGATTATGGCGTTGCGACGCATCGTAACAGATGAAGATGAAATTATGCGCAAAGTGAGCAGGCCGGTTAAAAAAATCGACGATCGGCTGCAGACTTTGATTGATGATATGCTGGAAACCATGAAAGCCAACAATGGTATTGGCCTTGCCGCGGTTCAGGTGGGGATACTGCGCCGCCTTTTTGTCATGGATCTGCAGGACGACCATGGCCCGTATGTTTTGATCAATCCCCGTATCGTTGAAAAAGATGGAAAACAAGTCGGCCAGGAAGGCTGCCTGTCCATCCCGGGCCGCTGGGGGGATGTCGAGCGTCCGTCCCATGTGGTCATGGAAGCGCTGGACCGGCAAGGACAGCCCTGTCGCCTGGAAGCAGAAGGCCTTCTGGCTGTTTGTGCATCGCATGAATATGACCATCTGGATGGTGTGCTGTTCACCGACAAGGTGATCGGGGAGCTGATCAGGCAGTGAAAGAACGTATTGTGTACATGGGAACCCCTGAATTTGCGGTTCCGGCGCTGCAGAAACTGTTGGATGAAGGGTACGATGTCGTCAGCGCCGTATGCCAGCCGGACCGTCCGGTCGGTCGGCACATGCGCCTGGTGGCCCCGCCCGTCAAGCTGCTGGCCAAGCGCTATGGCATCCCAGTGTTGCAGCCGGAAAAAGTGCGTACAGGCGAATTTGAGCAGCAGCTGCGCGACCTGAAGCCCGGCCTGATCGTCACGGCCGCCTATGGCCGCATCCTGCCGGCCGGCGTGCTGGCTGTGCCGGAGCACGGCTGCCTCAACATCCATGCTTCCCTGCTGCCGGCTTACCGTGGCGCTGCTCCGATCCAATGGTGCCTGATCCGCGGCGAAACCGAAACGGGCATCACCATCATGCTGATGGATGAGGGAATGGACACCGGTCCGATCCTGGCCCAGGAGCGTATTCAGCTTTCTCAGGATATGGATGCCGGCACCCTTTCAGAGCGATTGGCACAGCTGGGCGCCGATCTGCTGCCTTCTGTGCTGGAACGCTGGCTGGCCGGTGTAATGACACCCCGGCCGCAGGACCCGGATCTGGGTTTTGCCATCCGGCCGCTTAAGCGCGAAGACGGCCGGCTGGACTGGACCCGGTCGGCTGAGGAACTGCACAACCGGGTGCGCGGTCTAACACCCTGGCCGGGCGCTTTCAGCTGGTGCGGTGACAAACGGCTGAAAATCCATCGTACCCGCGTCTGCACCGACCCTGAAGTCCTGGTCGCTGCCCGTGGCCTGGAGCCCGGTACCATATGCCTTTGCGGCGTAGACGCGATCAGTGTGGCCTGCGGGTCTGGTGTGGTCGACCTTCTGGAAATCCAGTCTGAATCCGGCAGGCGCATGCATTGCCGTGACTGCGCCCATAATTATCGTCTGGGGCAGACGATGGGAGGCATGAACTAATGAATGTTTTTTTGACCCTTGCCCTGCCGGGGCTAAGCCCTGCTTTCGCCCTTCTCTATAGCGGCGGTAACCTGCTATATGGTTTTGACATGTGGTCTTTGCTTCTCATCATACCGGCTTTTATTCTCAGCCTCATGGCCCAGGCCGGCGTGAAAAGCACCTACAGCAAATACAGCCAGATCAATGCCCGTTCCGGTCATACCGGCCAGAGTGCCGCCAGACGCATTCTCAGCCAATATGGGCTCACAGAAGTCAGGGTTGAACGGACCCCCGGCCATCTGACTGACCACTTTGACCCGCGCAGCCAGGTGCTGCGCCTTTCCGACAGTACCTGCGACAGCCCGTCCATCGCCGCAATCGGAGTCGCAGCGCATGAAGCCGGGCATGCCGTCCAGCACCATGAAGGCTACCTGGCCAACAAAATTCGCAGCGCACTGGTCCCTGTCGCCCAGATCGGCTCATCTTTCGGGCCTTACCTGGCTTTTTTTGGTCTCCTGCTCAGCCTGCCGCTGCTGATCGATATCGGCATCATCTTATTTATCGGCGCGGTGCTCTTCTATCTGGTCACCCTGCCTGTGGAATTTGACGCCAGCCGCCGGGCTATCCGCGTGCTGGAGGATCAGGCGTTACTGACCGATGAGGAAATCAAGGGCGCCCGTAAAGTGCTGCGTGCCGCGGCCATGACTTATGTCGCTTCAGCGGTCATGGCTGTCGTCAGCCTGCTGCGTCTCATCCTCATGTCCCGCAGCCGAAACAACAAGCGTTTCTGAGCTGATGAAAGGAAATAAACCGGGGAAAAAAGCCAGACCGCCGGGCCGCTCGTACGACAGGCAGCCAGACGCAGCACGCCTGGCCGCGACCCGTGTCTTGTATCAAGTCTATGAGCAGGGCGCTTTCGCCAACCTCAGTGCCCGTCATCTGCTGGAATCAGATGAATTGGATGCGCGCGACCGCCGTTTTGCCGCAGCCCTGATTTACGAAACACTGACGCGCACCTGGACCATTGACTATATCCTGGCCCGTATCAGCAGCAAACCGCTGGAAAAGCTCGATCCCTGGATTCGCACGGTTCTGCGCATGGGCGTCTGGCAACTGTACTGGTCGCGGCAAATACCGCCCTCCGCTGCCATCGATGAAGCTGTCCGCATCGCCGGGTTGAAGGCCCACCGTGGCGCTGCCGGCTTTGTCAACGCCCTGCTGCGCCGTCTGTCCCGTGACCCTGTGGTCCTGCCTGGCAATGACCTGCCCCTGCAGACAGGACTGCCGCCGGAACTGTTCGGCTTGTTGCGCAAGTGGTACGGGGAAGAGGCTGCTGTGCAGATTGCCGGCAGCAATCCCGGCAACGGCACGGTCACAGCCCGGATCAACAGGTTGCGCACCACCGTCGCTGCTCTGACCGCACAGATGGAAGCGGCCGGCATCAATTGCGGGCCTGGCCTTTATTGTGAAGAAGCACTGCTCCTGACCTTGCAAGGCCATTCTGTTCAGACGCTGCCCGGCTGGCATGAAGGTTATTTGTCCATCCAGAACGAAGCCGCCATGCTGGTCGGCCGGGCTGCCGGCCCGCAAAGACGGTGCCGCGTAGTCGACCTATGTGCTGCACCGGGCGGCAAAACGCTGCACCTGGCTGAACTGAGCGATGACCAGGCAGAGATCCTGGCCGTTGATATTCACAGCGAGCGGTTGTCCCTGATCCGTAAGGAAGCCGACCGGCTTGGCCTGAGCGGTATCCGTTGCCTGGCTGCAGACAGCAGCACCGGTCTGGATCAGGAAGGTCGGCCTGCATTTGCCCAGCTGGCCGGAACCGCTGATCTTGTACTGGCGGATGTGCCCTGCAGCGGGCTGGGCCTTCTGGCGCGCAAACCAGAGATCCGCCTGCACATGACCTATGAAAGGATCCAGAGATTTCCGCCACTGCAGGCTGCTATTATGGATGTTGCCGCCATACTGCTTAAACCTGGCGGCCGCCTTATTTACAGCACCTGCACCATCAACCCTGAGGAAAACAGCGGCCAGGCGGCAGCTTTTCTGGACCGCCACCCCGGTATGTTTGAACCGCAACCCCTCTGTCTGCCCGCCGCCGTCCTGGCCAGACCTGATCTGGCTGAACAGGCCGCCAGGGGACAACTGCAATTGCTGCCCCACCTGCATGGCACAGACGGGTTTTTTATTGCCGCGTTCCGCAAAACCGGCAGCGTCACAGCAAAATCCTGAGGAGTAGATGACAGCATGAAACTTTTTTTCTATGATTATGACCTGGCAGACTGGACAAAATGGGTGAAGGACCAGGGCCTACCGACCTTCCGGGCCAGGCAGCTTGCCGCCTGGCGTTCACGTGGCATCCAGGATCCTGCTGAACTTACAGACCTTCCGCAGTCGCTGCGCGACCAGGTTCTGACGTCATTCTATCTCGATGGTTTGGTGCTTGTTGAGAGATTTCAATCCAGTCTGGATGAGACGGCGAAATACCTCTTCCGGCTGAAAGATGGCAACATGATTGAAAGCGTCCTGATGCATTACCACTATGGCTGGTCTGTCTGCATTTCATCCCAGGCCGGCTGCCGCATGGGCTGCACATTCTGTGCTTCGACCGGAGCCGGTTTCGGCCGCGACCTTACCGCCGGCGAGATGCTGGCCCAGGTCAGCCTGATCGCCCGGGACATCGGCCAGCGTATTGGCCATGTTACCATCATGGGCATCGGTGAACCTCTGGACAACGCGGAAAATGTGGTTCGCTTTCTGCGGCAGGTCAACGAGCCGCGCGGCCTGAACATCAGCCTGCGCCATATCTCTGTGTCAACTTGCGGACTGGTGCCGGGCATGATAAAATTCACAGATGAAGGTTTGCCGGTCACTTTATCGGTGTCCCTGCATGCGCCCAATGATACCATCCGGCGTCAGCTGATGCCCATCGCCAGACAGTATGGCTATGACCAGCTCCTGGCCGCCTGCCGCAGGCATGTGGAAAAGACAGGACGCCGCATCACCTTTGAGTATGCTTTGTTCAGCGGGATCAACGACAAGCTGGAGCATGCCGATGAATTGGCTGCGCGCCTGAAAGGCTTGCTTTGTCATGTCAACCTGATTCCGGCCAACGAGTTTTCCGGTGGTGTATACCGTCAGAGCCACCAGACGGATGTCCGGACATTTCATAACCGCCTCGTCCGATCTGGCATCAACGCGACGGTTCGCCGGGAACTGGGATCGGACATTATGGCCGCCTGTGGTCAATTAAGGAGAAGGATGGAAGCATGCAGGAATCCGTGACAATAGGTGCTTGCACACATGTCGGCCTGGTTCGACAGAAAAATGAAGATTGCTTCACGGTTCTGCGCAGGGCTCCTGATGAGCCCTGTGCCCTGATTCTGGCAGACGGAATGGGTGGACACAAGCATGGAGAACTGGCCAGCAAAGTTGCCGTCGACTATGTTTCCGGCAAACTCAGCGACCTCATCTGGCAGATTCCGCCGCTTGATCCGGAGCAGTTGAAACAGCAGCTGACCATGATCGTGGAAAAAGCAAACATCAAAGTCTATCTCAGCGCCATCAGTGATCAGGATTGTCTGGGCATGGGCACGACCCTCACGGTTGCCGTGCTGATACCTGACCGGGCTGTGCTGGCCCATGTCGGCGACTGCCGGGCCTATCTGCTGCGGCAGGGCGAACTGCAGCGCCTGACAGTCGACCATACCCTGGTTCAGGAACTGGTCGACGCCGGTTCCATCAGCCTGGATGAATCCCTGCAGCACCCCCGCCGCAATGTTTTGACCAAGGCCTTGGGCATCCCTGACCTGCTCACTCCGGACACCCTGTCCATCGCGCTGACATCAGGTGACCGGTTGCTTTTATGCAGCGATGGCCTGCACAGCCTGGTGACGGAGGATGTCATCCGCGAGCAACTGAGCCAGGAGACAACCGCTGCCGAGGTGGCCGATGAGCTGGTGCGCCTGGCGCTCGAGCTGGGCGGTGAAGACAACATAACGGTCCTGACAGCTTTTGTCTGACAGGCTTTATTGGAGGATAAGTCATGAAATCAGAAAAGCATCAGGTGCCGGCCGACAAAATCGTCGGTGGCCGCTACAGTCTGATCCGGTCGATCGGGCAGGGCGGCATGGCCCAGGTGTATCTGGCTGAGGATCGCCAGAACAATAACGCGTTTGTCGCGGTGAAGATCCTGCGCGACGACCTGTCCCATGATCCTGAGTTCATCAAGCGTTTTTCCACAGAAGCGCGGGCCGCGTCCAGCCTCGATCACCCCAATATTGTCAAGGTGCTCGACTATGGCCAGGAGAATGAACTGCGCTATATTGTCCAGGAGTATGTGGAAGGTTCAACGCTTAAAGAATTGATCGAAGCCCGCGGAGCGCTCGACTGGCAGACGGCCGTGCCACTGGCCATACAGATAGGCCTGGCCCTTGAACATGCCCATCGGCGCGGCATTGTTCATCGGGATATCAAGCCGCATAACATTCTCATCACATCGGACATGGCGGCCAAAGTGACTGATTTCGGCATTGCTCGCGCGGCCAACAGCAGCACCATTACCCTGACCAGCGGCGTAACCTTTGGATCTGTCCATTATTTTTCCCCGGAACAGGCCCGTGGCAGTCTGGTTGGTGAGAAGTCAGACCTCTATTCACTGGGCATCCTGCTGTACGAGATGGTCACCGGCCAGGTGCCTTTTGACGGAGAGACTTCAGTTGCCATAGCTATAAAGCACCTGCAGGAGATGCCACAGCCGCCCTCGCTGCTCAATCCTTCAGTACCGCCCGCGCTGGACAGCATCATCACTAAGTGCATCCAAAAATCACCGGATAGCCGCTATGCCGACGCGCGTGCTCTCGTCGACGAGCTCGATGCCTTCATGGTTGATCCGGAAGGCCTCTACGGAGTCCTCACAGGCCATCATGACAACCAGGCCAATACAACGGCCATCGGCCTGAAGCGGCCTGACCCGAATTTTGGAAAACTCAAAGAGATTGAACACGCCATCGTGGAACGGCGACGTTCCCGGCAGCGTGACCTGGCCATTGTCATCAGCATCATCCTCATCGCCCTTGTCTTCATCGGGGCCATCGGCTCCTGGGCTTGGGACAAAGTCAAGGATAACTTCCAGACAGGCCCGACCGAGTCGGTATTTCTGCTGGAGGATTACCGTGGCCGTGACCTCAGTGATGTCTTGCCCCTGCTGGAAGACAACAAGATCAAACACCGTATTGATTACCGTGAGAACAACACCATTAAAGAAGGTGTCATCTTTGACCAGTATCCTGAAGACGGCATCGAGATCCGCCCTGGCGGTACCACCCTGATCTTGTATGTCAGCGGAGGCCAGGACCTGGTGACGGTTCCGGATCTTTCTGGGGAGACGCAGGCCATGGCTGAAACGGAGCTGCGCCAGACACTCGGTTTTAGCGTGACCCTGCAGTTTGAATACTCTGATTTCAGCAAAGGCCGTGTTATCAAGACAATACCCGCGGCCGGCAACCAGGTGTCGCGCGGCAGTGAGATCATCCTGTATATCAGCGAGGGACTGCCTGAAGTCAAAATGCCGGATCTGGCCGGACGGCTGCTTATTGATGCGCAGGAAGAACTCAACAACATGAACCTGGTGGTGGGCAAACTGACCAACATGTCAGTCGATCTGCAAACTGGCCAGCCGGTCACTGTTCCGGAAAGCCAACGTGTCGTTATCCTGCAGAACCCTAAACCCGGTACACCTTTGCGGGTCCAGTCCATGGTTTCCCTGACCTACGGCACCCAGCAGGACTATCATTATTTCCTGAACCCGACACCCATACCCACCCCGACACCGGAGCCGACGCCAACTCCGGAGCCGACGCCAACCCCGGAGCCGACGCCAACCCCGGAGCCGACGCCCATCCCCACACCGACGGATGTACCACCACCGACAACTGAACTAAAGCCACCCGCCGGAACACCCCCGGGTCAGCAGGATAAGCCCAGTAACGGAGGTTAGCCGGATGATGCTTCAAGGGCGAATTCTGCGCGGTGTCGGCGGGCTTTACTGGGTCGACGGTCCAGATGGTGAACTGCTGGAGGCCTGTGTGCGGGGTATCTTTCGCAAGAAAGGCTATGTCCCGACTGCCGGAGATTTTGTGACCTGCCAGCCCAGCGGCGATCCGGACCGGCCCTGGAACATCACCGCAATCCATCCGCGTCGCAATCACCTTGTCCGTCCGGCTGTGGCAAATCTGGACATGCTCCTGATCACCGTTTCAGCAGTCAATCCGCCGCCTGACTTCCTGCTGGTCGACAAGCTGCTGGCTGTCGCGCTGGTGCATGCAATTGAACCAGTCCTCATCCTGACCAAGACTGACCTGTCTGAAGCCCCGGACGATATCCTGGAGCCCTACCGGCCGGTTGGTTGCCCGATTCTGGGCATGTCACCTGACGATGAAGCAAGTCTTGACGAAATGAAAAAGCGTTTGCGTCAAAAAACCATCTGTCTGGCCGGCCAGTCCGGCGTTGGCAAATCGACCTTGATCAACCGGCTGTTTGGAGAAACAGTCATGTCTGTTGGTCAGGTCAGCGAGCGCATTGGCCGCGGCCGGCATACCACGCGGGAAGTTGTCTTTTTTCCCTACGAAGGCGGCTATGTGGCCGACACACCGGGTTTCAGCACGCTTGAACTAGCTGAACTGGGCATCAACGGCGACCAGCTGGCCCGGCATACGCCGGAAATCGAACATGTAGCCGGGACCTGCCGTTTCAACGACTGCCGACATACCGGCGAGCCGGGCTGTGCGGTTCCGGACAGCGGTATCGACCAGGGCAGGCTGGAACGTTATCGCCTGCTGCGCGAACAGCTGGACGCCCTCAACACCTACGACCGGGGCAGATGAGGAGAGCGGCTGTCATACCACCCGTGCATCTTGATCTGTCTGGCTTTTGATGGTATAGAAGATACAAGCAGATAGAATAACGCAAACAGCACTGACAAAATTAGGAGGACCTGACATGTTACCCGGATATCAAGAAACAAAAGACCACCTGCTGATCTGCCCATCCATCCTGTCGGCTGATTTCACAGCGCTGGGCGCGTCGGTTGACCAGATTGCGCAAGATGCTGACATCCTGCACATTGATGTCATGGACGGCCATTTTGTACCCAACATCAGCTTTGGGATGCCCATTGTCAAAGCACTGGCCGGTTACAGCGACCTGCCCCTGGATGTACATCTGATGATTGAGAACCCGATCATCTGGATTGACCGGTTCGCGGAAGCCGGCGCGGACAGCATCGTCCTTCATGCTGAAGCATGCCCGCACCTGCAAAGAGCACTGCAGCAGATTCGCGATGCCGGGTGTACGCCCGGTGTCGCCCTCAACCCTGGTACATCGCTCAGCACCATTGAAGAAGTACTGCCTTTCCTGGACATGGTCCTGCTCATGACGGTCAATCCCGGTTATGGCGGACAGTCCTACATCCCGGGCATGCAGGATAAAATCCGCCGCCTGCGACGTTTGCTGGACGCGCAGAACCATGCCGTGCACCTGCAGATTGACGGCGGCGTGTACCCGGCCAACATCAAGGAGAACAGAGAAGCCGGAGCCAACATGATTGTTGTCGGAAGCGCGGTCTTCAATCAGCCGGATCCGGCCGAAGCCATCCGCCAGCTTAGAAAATGCTCACAGTAATTGTCTTGTCGGGAGACATCCGCGAGGATCAGGTCTGCCGTGCCTGGCTGCAGCAGGCTGACGATATCATCTGCGCGGACGGCGGCGCCCGGCATCTGCGCCGGCTGCGGATCTGGCCGCACCTTCTGGTCGGTGATCTGGATTCAATCGATGCGACAAGCCAGGCCTGGCTGCGGTCTCAAGCGGTAGCTATAGAGAGGCATCCTGTCAGGAAAGATGAAACGGACGCAGAACTGGCCATGCTCGCGGCGCTCCGGCGCAACCCGCAACCTGACGACCATCACAGCCTTGTGGTGCTGGGTGCTCTGGGCAGCCGCCCGGACCATGTCCTGGCCACCCAGATGCTGGCTGTCCGGCTGGCCCGGCCCAACCGTGCCTGGCTGCTGAGCGACGGCGTCAGCAGCCTTTACACGCTTACAGGCGGTCAGGTGCTTGAACTGGCCTGCCCTAAGCCGGATCGCCGTGGCTGATATGTGTCAACCATCCCGTTTAGTGATCAAATCAGCGGTCTCACCTACAGCGGCCTAGGCTACCCTTTGCGGCAGGCCACACTGCAGCGTGGCAGCACCCGCGGTATCAGCAACCAGTTTACATCCGAAGGCCGGGCGACCTTGTCTCTGGACACAGGAACCGCCCTGGTTTGTGTCACCCGCGAAAACGTCTAGTGCAGGCCGTAGTGGCGTGCGATATCTTGAAAAGCGTGTGCCGAACCGAGAATGGCTGCTTCACGGACTGCGAAGCACAAGCGAAAATAACCAGGGAAGCGGAAGCCGCTGCCAGGCACCAGCAACACACGATGGCCGGCGCATATCCTGGCAAAAGCCACATCATCCGCATCCGGGCAGACCGGAAAAAGATACAGGCCACCAGCCGGTTTTTGCAGGGTGAATCCTGCACCTGTCAACACATCAGCCAGCAGATCCCGTCTTTTTTCATATTGGGCGATGTCCACCCGGGCATTGATGCTGCGCTCAATGACGCGTTGGAAAAGCGCTGGTGCATTGACATACCCCAGGATACGGTTGCAGTAGACACAGGCGTTGATCAGCTGGTCTGCGGATTCACAGCGCGGGCTGACCACCAGGCAGCCGATGCGTTCACCCGGCAGCGATAGTGATTTGCTCCAGCTGGTGCAGATCACCGCGTTCTGCAGATAAGCCAGGGTCGCGGGCATAGACTGTCCGTCATAAACGAGGTCGGCATAAGGCTCATCCGACAGCACATAGATGGTCTGGGGCTGGGCAAGCAGCAGGCTGTTCAGCATGCGCAAAGTCTCTTCCGGATAGATCACCCCGGAAGGATTGTTCGGCGAGTTGATGATGATCGCCTTAGTGCGCGGTGTCAACGCTTTTTCCAGTGCCGCCGGATCCGGCAGCAGCGTCTCCCGGCTGGCGGGCACGATCACCGGCACACCGCCGTGATTGTCGATATAGGCAAGATATTCAAAGAAAAACGGCGCCAGTACGAGCACTTCGTCGCCTGGATCCAGCAAAGCCTTGAGCGACGCGTTGAGTGCACCCGCGGCGCCCACCGTCATACAGACCAGGCCGGCCGGTATCGCCAGACCGCTGAGGCTGCTCTGCCAGGCTGCCACGGCCTGGCGTGTCGCCTCATGGCCGGCATTGCTCATGTAGCTGTGCAGGCCAGGCTGATTCTCCGCGACAAGCGAGCGCAGTGCCTGGCTCACAGCACTAGGCGGCGGCAGATCAGGGTTGCCCAGACTGAAATCGTAAACATTGTCCGCGCCATACAAGGCTTTGAGACGGTTGCCTTCCTCGAACATCTGTCGGATCATCGAACCTTTGCTCATGTTGTCAGCGATTTTTCGCGCGATCATAAAAGCCTCCGTCGCAGTCCGGCCATTCGAGCCGGTTTTGGCATCAAGATAGCACAAAAAAGGTGACCGGACAAGCAAAAGGCAGCTTTTAGCGGAAACATTTGCCACATGACCTTTTTCGGTCTATAATAGCAGCATCAAACTGAAAGACACTGGATAGTACACAAGGAGTGTGGTTGTTTTTGGATCCAGACAGTATATGGCAGATGCTTGTTCTTCTGTTATGTCTTTTATTCTCCGCTTTCTTTTCCGCTTCTGAAACCGCTCTGATGTCCCTGAATAAAATCAGAATCAGACAGCTTGTCGATGAAGGTGCCCCACGTGCCCGTCTGCTCCTGCAGATGCTGGAGGACCCGCAGCGTTTGCTGAGCACGATCCTGGTCGGCAACAATGTCGTCAACATTGCGGCATCCGCACTGGCTACGTCTATTGCCATTCAACTGGCAGGCAGCGCCGGCGTTGGCATCGCCACAGGCATCATGACCCTGGTCGTGCTGGTTTTTGCCGAGATCACCCCGAAATCGATGGCGACAGCACGTGCGGATCAGGTTGCCCTGCTGGTTGCCCGGCCGATCAACGCACTCACATGCCTGCTGCGGCCGCTGGTTTTCCTTTTATCCGGCATCGCCCGCCTGATGATGCGCCTGATGGGAGGAAGCGACCAGGAAAAGCCCAACGTCACAGAGGAAGCGTTGCGCACCATGATGGATGTTTCCCAGGAGGAAGGGGTTCTGGAACAGGAAGAACACCGTCTGCTGGAGAATGTTTTTGCTTTCGGCGATACCCAGGTGTGCGACATTATGGTCGGGCGCATTGATGTTGTCTGCATTGAGGTTTCCAGCACATACGAAGAAATCCGCCAGACCTTTCAGGAAGAGCGCGTCTCCCGCATGCCCGTTTATGAAGACCGCGTTGACAACACAATCGGTGTCCTGCACATAAAAGACTTTTTCCTCTATGCCGATGATCCGGCCAGCTTCGATCTGCGGCAGCATATGCGTAAACCCTATTACACGATTGAAAGCAAGCGCATCGCGGACCTTTTTGAAGAAATGCGTGCGCGTCGTCAGCAGCTGGCGATTGTCATCGATGAGTATGGCGGCATGGCCGGCATCATCACCATGCAGGACATCGTTGAAGTTATCTTTGGCGATATCAGTGACGAGGATGATGATCAAAATGAGATTGTACGTCAGGTCAGTCCCGATGAATACTGGGTTGAAGGCACTTTACGCCTGACCGAACTGAATGACCTCATGCAGGTGAACATTGATTCAGAAGACTTTGAGACCATCGGCGGCCTGATCACCGGTGAATTGGGGCGCTTACCCCGCCAGGGTGACAAGCTGGCGGTGGAGGGCATTTTTTGCCAGGTGCTGGAAGCGGACCGCAACCGCATCAGCCTGCTCAGTATTTCCCGCAAGGCACATACGGTTGCAGCCCAGGGGCAAAACGACATGCAGGCGGTCTCCAGCTGAAATCGCCCGGGCTGTTATGGGTTTCCACCGGTAACGCCTGGAGCAATGGTCTGCGCTAGACCCTTGACAGACGGCGTTTCAGCCTGTAAAATATGATTTTGTAACAAGTAGAAGCATCCGCTTCTCACCTCAAGCGCAGCGAAGAGGTTTATCTTGAACAATGTGGGGTAAATCCCCTGTTCAATCGGAGCGGATGCCAGGCATCGGCTCATTTTTTTATTAGGGGGTGTATTCATATCGGTAAGCAAAACAATGGTCTGCTGATCAATGATCAGATCAGATTCCAGAAAGTGCGTCTGATTGATGGCAATGGCAATATGATTGGGGTTGTGCCCATCGCTGAGGCGAGACGCACGGCTGAGGAGGCAGGTCTTGACCTTGTCATGATCAATACCAAAGCCGATAATCCGGTCTGTAAAGTCATGGACTATGGCAAGCACATGTTCGAGCTCGCCAAGAAAGAGAAGGAAGCCAAGAAAAATCAGAAGACAACGGGTGTCAAGGAAGTCGGCTTTCGTCTGACAACCGAAGATCACGATCTGGGATACAAGACCAAGAACGCTTGCCGTTTCCTGGAAGAAGGAGACCGCGTCAAGGTTGTTGTCAAGTTCCGCGGTCGCGAAATGGCTTATACCAATCAGGGTTATGACTTGATGCGCAAGTTTGCCGCCTTATGCGAGGAATACGGTCAGGTTGACCGTGACCCGCGCATGGAAGGCCGCAACATGGTCATGTACCTGGCGCCGCACAAGTAAGCGGACTTTCCCGTAACAACGATATTTTTCCGCCTGGAAATGGCTGGAAATAGAAATGGAGGAATGGCGCATGCCTAAGCAGAAATCACACAGCTCTTCCAAGAAGAGATACAAGGTGACCGGTACCGGTAAGGTGCTGCGGTCGCAGGCTTTCAAGAAGCATATCCTGACCAAGAAATCAACCAAGCGCAAACGTAATCTGCGCAAGAGTATTCTTGCTTCGCCGGCAGATCAGTCGAAGATTCGTCAACTGATCCCCTACAAATAGTCGGCAGCCTGATACCAGACAGTACTGAACGGAGGATATAAATATGGCAAGAATCAAGCGGTCCATTCGGACAAGAGCGCGTCATAAAAGGATACTGAAGCAGGCCAAAGGCTATTTTGGCCATAAAAGCAAACTGTTCCGTGTCGCCAACCAGCAGGTCATGAAGTCTTTGACCTATGCTTATCGCGACAGGCGCAACAAAAAGCGTGAATTCAGAAAACTCTGGATCACCCGCATCAATGCGGCTGCCCGCCTGAATGGACTGTCCTACAGCCGTTTCATGAACGGTCTGAGCAGGGCGCAGATTCAGCTTGACCGCAAAGTCCTGGCTGATATTGCTGTCCAGGATCCGGCAGGTTTCACCGCGTTGTGCGACAAGGCGAAAGCCGCCCTTTGATATTGTCCGGCCGGCCTGAGCCACCGGACAAGGAAGACACAGATAAGGACGGGCCCGGGCCCGTCCTTGTAACGTTTCAGGAGAAATCAAATGCCAAAGCCGTTTGAGCGCATCGAAAGCCGCCAGAACAGCCGTTTCCGGCAATGGCTGTCCCTCAACACAGGGAGACAGGGCAGGAAAACAGATCTGATCTTGATTGAGGGATTGCGCCTGTGCCGTGATGCCCTTGCTTCCGGTGTCACGGCAGAGACGCTCCTGATCGCGGACAGCGCTCCGGAAACCATCAAGCGCATCACAGAAGAACTGCCACCCGGTGTCGCATGCGTCAGTCTCCCTGATAAGCTTTTCGCCCTGCTGAGCGATACAGAAAACCCGCAAGGTCAGGCGCTGGTCTGCCATTCGCCTGTCCTTGATGAACCAGCAGGCCCGGCTCGTGGCGACGGCCTCTACCTGGTTGCCGACGGAATCGCTGACCCGGGCAACCTTGGAACCATGATCCGGACAGCTGACGCTTTTGCGTTCAGCGCGGTACTGCTGACATCCGGAACAGTCTGGCCAATGAACCCCAAAGTCATACGTGCCGCCATGGGTGCCAGCTTCCATCTGCCACTGATCCTGTTTCAGGATATCACAGCTGTTGCAGAATGGCTGGCCGCTGCTGCAATTCCGCTGATTGCCGCTGACCCTCAGGGCGATCAGCCGGTCACCGGCCTCGCAGCTGGCGGTGCGGCCCTTGTCATTGGTAATGAAGCACATGGTCTCAGCAGCGAGGCCCGCCGGCTGGCCGACCACCTGGTCAGCATACCCATGCCGGGACGGGCAGAATCGCTCAATGCAGCCGCGGCCGCGGCCATCTGTGCCTATGAGCTCATGCGGAAAAACCAGATGAGAGGTGATCATCCATGCAAATCATAGTCGTGGGCTGCGGCAAAGTCGGATCAACCCTGGCTGCGGCACTGATCGCGCAGAATCATGATGTCGTCATTATCGACCAGGATGAGCAGCTGCTTGCTGCTGCCGCCGATCTCGACTGCATTAAAATCAGCGGCGTGCCGATTGACCGCGATATCCTGCGCCAGGCCGGGATTGAAACAGCTGATTTCCTGTGCGCCGTGACGCAAAATGACAACATCAACATCATGGTGTCCCAGATCGCTGACCTGATCTTCAAAGTCCCGCACATTATCGCCCGAATATACAATCCTGCCAGCCGCAGCGTGTTTGAGGCCTTTGGCTTGAACACGGTCTGCTCGACAGAATTGACCGTGCAGGAGCTGCTGCTGCGTATCGAAGGACGGACAAAATCAGCCCGCCAGACCGTCTTCGGCCGACAGGTCATTTACAGCACGGAGCCAGTTGACGCGGAGCTGGCAGGCGAAAAGCTCAGCAACCTCGCGACAAACGACGGCAAACTCCTTTTCGGGCTTTTACGTCAAGATAAATTGCTGCTGGCCCGGCCGGACATGACAATACAGGCCGGTGATGAACTGGTACTGGCAGATCTGCGCTAGAGAAAGGATGACGCCTGATGCAAGTCTATATTATCGGTGGCGGCAAGCTGGCCTACTACCTGATCAAAACCCTCCAGCCTGCACATCATGACATTACAATCATAGAGCTGGAGAAAGCAGTCTGTGAACGGATCGCCAATGAGTTTGATGAAGTAAAAGTCTATAATGGTGATGGAACAAACATACAGCTTCTGGAGGAAGTCGACTGCGGCAAAGCCGATTTCTACATCGCCGTCACCGGTAAAGACGAAAATAACCTTGTGGGATGCCAGATTGCCAAAAGGCATTTTCAAGTGAAACGCACCGTCGCGCGCGTCAACAACCCGAAAAACATGGAGATGTTCCATCTTCTGGGTATCGACCGTGTTTATTCCGGAACCCAGATACTAGCGGATATTATCGAACAGGACATTGACTACATCGGCATGCGTATCGCCTATTCTCTTGAGAACACCAGCAAAGCTATTGTCGAATTCAGGTTGTCCCCGCGCTCAGACGCTGCCGGCCGTACCCTGCAGCAGTATGCTTTCCCGGGATCCAGCAAAGTTGTCATGCTAACCCGGGTCAACGGGCAGGTCGAGATGCCCCGCGGCGACCTCATGATGCACAGCGGTGATACCATGCTGCTGGTTTGTGATGAAAATGAATACGATATAATCTGGCGCAAAATGGTCCGCTGAGCGGCAGGAGCACATAAAATGGCCATCATCCGCAAAAGTCAACAACCCTCGCTGCTCATGCGCTGGGCCAACGCCCGGCCCGGCCGTATGATTATCCTGTCCTTTTTGCTTGTGATCGCAGTCGGAACATCCCTCCTGGCCCTGCCGCCGGCCTCTGCCTCCGGGAGAAGCATCGGCTTGCTGCAGGCGTTGTTCACAGCAACATCCGCGACCTGCGTGACGGGTCTGGTGACGGTCGACACGGCAACCCACTGGTCATTGTTCGGTAAGATTGTCATTCTTGTCCTGATTCAGACAGGCGGCCTTGGTCTGGTGACCATCACCAGCTTTTTCTACATCCTGATGCGCCGCAAAGCAACGCTGCGCACGCTGCTGGCCACACAGGAATCAACCGCCAGTTTCAATTTCTCCGATGTCCTGCAGCTGGTGCGGAAAATCGTCCTGATCACCTTTTCACTGGAGGTTGCCGGCGGATTGCTGCTGAGCTGGCGGCTGGCTTTGCTGCTGGGCTGGCCGCGTGCTTTAGGCAAAGGGTTTTTCCTGTCTGTATCCGCTTTCTGCAATGCCGGATTCGACCTGATGGGCGATACATCGTCCGGCCCTTTCAGCAGTCTTCTTTCTTTGCGGGATGATCCGCTGATCCTGCTGACGCTGGCTGTCCTGGTTATCCTGGGTGGTCTGGGCTTTGTCGTCTGGTCGGACTTGCTGATGTGGCCACGCCAGCGCAAGCTCAATTTTCACAGTAAAGTGGTGCTTTCCCTGACAGGGGCGCTGCTTGTGCTGGGAACCATCTTCTTCTATGCTGCTGAACCGGCTGCTTCCTTGGGGCCTGCAAACAGTCAGTCTGTCGGCACGTCTTTGCTGTCTGCCTTTTTCCAGTCAACGACCAGCCGGACCGCGGGCTTTGCCGCGACCGATCAAGCCGGGCTGACCGACAGCAGCAAACTGTTCACGATTCTTCTGATGTTTGTGGGTGCCGCACCGGGTTCCACTGGTGGCGGCATCAAGATCACAACCCTGGCTATTGTGGTGGCGACCATCATCTCGGACGTTCAGGGCCGCGACAACATCATCATGATGCGCCATCGCCTGACGCGTGAAACCTTCACCCGGGCTTATGCGCTGGTCGGCCTCGCCATGGGCATTGTGCTCGGCGTCACCAATCAGCTCAGCTTTACGGAAAGGCAGGCGCTGCAGACCATGCGCCTATCCTTGCTGGACTTGCTTTTCGAAACAACTTCCGCATTCGCCACAGTCGGCCTTTCATCGGCGGAAACCCAGAATCTGCAGCCAGCTACCTGGGCTATCCTGATCCCGGTCATGTATCTGGGCCGCGTCGGACCGGCGTCCTTTGCCATCAGTCTGGCTATGCGGCACCACAACCGCACCGATCAGGTCTATCCGGAAGGCCGGACCTTGGTCGGATAAAACAGCTGTGATGTCCTGCTCAGCAGGTTCTTATGCCTGAGCAGGACAACTGATTGAGTGATAACACACGCTTGTGTTAATATAAGGACAATCATGGGGGCTTTTCGAACTGCCTCCTTCAGCGCGATTCAGTTTTTAGAGATTATCTGCTGTTTTATCAGCCCTTGACACGATATGGCTGTTTGCCAGATAATAAACGCTAAAAAATTGCTAAAAAACCCGGGGAGGGCTTGCTTAATGGGACAGACTCTGGCACAGAAAATCATCCAGGCACATTTGGTCGAGGGCGATATGACGCCCGGAAAAGAAATTGCCATCCGCATCGATCAGACGCTGACACAGGATTCGACCGGAACCATGGCCTATCTGCAGTTTGAAGCCATCGGCATCCCGCGGGTACGCACCGAACTTTCTGTGGCATATATCGACCACAACACCCTGCAAACCGGTTTCGAGAATGCCGATGACCACCATTACATCCAGACCGTTGCCAAAAAGTACGGTATCAGGTTTTCCAAACCGGGCAACGGTGTCTGCCACCAAGTTCATATTGAACGTTTTGCCGTGCCCGGCAAGACCTTGCTGGGTTCAGACAGCCATACCCCCACTTGCGGCGGGATAGGGATGCTGGCCATCGGAGCCGGCGGTCTGGACGTTGCTGTCGCGATGGGCGGCGGTGCCTACTGGCTGACCATGCCGCGCATGGTGCAGATCAACCTGACCGGCAAGCTGCGCCCCTGGATCAGTGCCAAGGACATCATCCTTGAGGTTTTGCGCAGGCTGTCTGTCAAAGGCGGTGTAGGCCGCATTATGGAGTACACCGGCGAGGGCATTGCCAGCCTGACGGTGCCGGAACGGGCGACCATAACCAACATGGGCGCTGAACTTGGAGCGACCACCTCCATTTTCCCCAGTGACGCTGAAACACGACGCTTTCTTGCCGCCCAGGGCAGGGAGGAGGTCTGGCAGGCCTGCGCTGCGGATTCCGACGCGGTATATGATGAGACATTGACCATTGATCTGAGTGAACTGGAGCCGCTTGTTGCCAAACCGCACAGCCCCGACCTGGTGGTGCCTCTGCGTGAGGTTGGGCCGTTGAAGGTTGACCAGGTTGCCATCGGCAGCTGCACCAACTCCTCTTATATGGATATGATGAAAACAGCCGCCATCCTGCGCGGAAGAACGGTTCACCCGGAAGTGTCCCTGGTGATCGCCCCGGGATCGCGGCAGGTGCTGAACATGCTGGCGGGCAACGGTGCCCTGTCGGATATGATCGCCGCCGGCGCCCGTATCCTGGAATCTGCCTGCGGACCCTGCATTGGCATGGGTCAATCACCACGCAGCAACGCCGTTTCTCTGCGCACCAACAACCGTAATTTCTACGGTCGGTCCGGCACCGCGTCCGCGCAGGTCTACCTTGTCAGTCCGGAAGTGGCTGCTGCCAGCGCACTGAGCGGAGTGCTGACAGACCCGCGTGTACTGGGGGAGGCGCCGCCTGTCCAGATGCCGGATCATTTCTTCATTAATGACAACCTGATCATCGATCCGGCACCCCCGGAGGAAAAGGTCGAGGTGGTGCGCGGGCCGAATATCAAGCCTTTCCCGGTGAACCGGCCGCTGGGTGCCGAACTTTCCGGTAAAGCCCTGATTAAGGTGGAAGACAACATCACCACCGACCATATCATGCCATCCAACGCGAAATTGTTGCCTTACCGCTCCAACGTTCCTTACCTGGCCGACTACTGCCTAACTCCTTGTGACCCGGAATTCCCCGCTCGTGCCAAGCAGGAAGGCGGCGGCATGATTATCGCCGGTGCCAACTACGGACAGGGGTCCAGCCGGGAGCACGCTGCGCTGGCGCCGCTGCAGCTGGGCATCAGAGCCGTGCTGGCCAAGTCTTTTGCCAGAATCCATATGGCCAACTTAATCAACAACGGTATCTTGCCGCTGACTTTCATGCAGGCGGAGGACTACGATACGATCGATCTGATGGACGAACTGCTGATCGAGCAGGCTGACGAACAGGTCAGAAATCTGGTCAGCCAGGGGACATTGACCGTTTTAAACAAGACCAGGAACAAACCCATCACCTGCTCGCTGCCCCTGTCGCCGCGTCAGGCTGAGATGTTGCTGGCCGGCGGGCTGCTCAATGTAACCAGGAAAGGGGAATAGCCTATGGCCACTGACGAGAAGGTTCTGCACGGATCTTTGCGCTTGAAAGTGTATCAGCAATTGCGCGACTGGATTCTGCAGGGGCACTATGCTGACGGCAAGGCCCTGACGGAGTTAAGTGTATCACAGGAACTGGGGGTCAGCCGCACACCGGTCCGCGAGGCATTCCGCCAGCTGGAACTGGACGGCCTGGTTGTCTCCAGCCCCAACCGCAGTGTGACCGTCCACTGTTATTCAGACCAGGACATTCTGGATCTGTATGAAGTGCGCAGCCGCATGGAGAGCCTGGCTGCGGCCCGGGCTGCCGTGAATATGACGCAAGAACAGCGAGATAAGCTGATCAGTGTCTTTGAGCAGGAAAAGCGCGCGACCGAAGAGGACGAGACCGTCCTGCCCGTGCTGCAGGATCTGGACGCGGCGTTCCACGACCAGATCTTTGCCGGCAGCGGCAGTGCCATCCTCCAGTCGATGCTGAGCCCAATCAACCAGAAAACCAGGCAAGCACGCCTGGTATCCCTTTCCCGGCCGGGACGCAGCCACGGTCAGATCACGGAACACAAGAGTATCCTGGAGGCCATTTTGAGGCAGGACAGTCAGGACGCGGACCGGCAGATGCGCCGGCATATCGCCAGTGCTGCAGACAGTTACAGGCACGTCAGCAGACAGGAAGGATAATGTATGGATGAACAAAAAAGAAATACACTGATCAAACAGCTGGCTGCGGACACAGCAGCAAAAAGCCGTATTGATCCTGCGCTGTACGAACGGTACAATGTCAAACGCGGTTTGCGCAATAATGATGGTACCGGTGTCCTGGTTGGACTGACGGAAATTGGTGAGGTCTATTCTTATATTATGGATGACGGTGACCGGATACCGATTGAAGGCCGCCTTTTTTACCGTGGTGTTGAGATATCCGACCTGGTCAGCGGCTTTTTCGATGAACGCCGGTTTGGCTTCGAGGAAACAGCGTACCTGTTGCTGTTTGGTGAACTGCCGACGCGTGAGCAGCTGCAGTTGTTTTCAGAGCTTCTGGCCAGCTACCGCGAGCTGCCGGATAATTTCACTGAAGACATGATCCTCAAGGCGCCCAGCCCGGATATCATGAACAAGCTGGCCCGGACGGTGCTGGCCCTGTACCCCTACGCCCAGGATCCGGATAATCTGGTGATTGAGACTGTACTGCGCCAGTGCATCCAGCTGATCGCCCGCTTCCCCACGCTGGTCGCCCATGCCTACATGGCCAAACGGCATTATGTCGACAAGCAGAGCCTGTTTTTGCACACGCCCAACCCTAATCACAACACAGCGCAGAACTTGCTGGCCCTGATTCGTCCTGATGGCCTCTTCACTGAACTGGAGGCACGTATCCTGGATCTTGCCCTGGTCCTGCACGCCGACCACGGTGGTGGTAACAACTCGACTTTTGTCACGCATGCCGTCACCTCAACCGGGTCGGATACCTATTCAGTCATGGCAGCGGCGATCGGTTCACTTAAAGGTCCGCAGCACGGCGGAGCCAGCAACAAAGCCTTTGCCATGATGCAGGATCTGGCTGACAATGTACGCAACTGGCGCAATGAACTGGAGATCGCCGACTACCTGAAGCGCATCCTCAATAAAGAGGCGTTTGACCGCTCAGGCCTGATTTACGGCATCGGACATGCTGTTTACACCCTATCCGATCC
>JAAYLM010000402.1 GCA_012521915.1 Oscillospiraceae bacterium
CCCGTACCCTCCTAGGGCTTCAAAGCGGCTGTGCAGATCGGCATAGCTGGCGAGGGCGGCCCGCAGTTCAGGGTCGCCTTCAGGACGATTGCCCAGGCTGGCCATCTTCTGCTCGGCTTGTCGCATGGCCTGCTCCAGGCCACGGATCTCCGGACTGATCCAGTCAGTGTCCCGCTCTGCGCCGGCTTGATCCAGTTCTTGGGGAAGATAGCCGCAGACCGTGCCGCCAGCGATCGTGATCTGACCTTCATCTGGGTTTTCCAGTCCCATGATCAGGCGCAGCAAGGTTGTCTTACCAGCACCGTTGTTGCCGATCAGGCAGAGACGATCTCCACGGTCCAGCTGAAAAGATATGTCCTGCAACACGGTCTGGTCGGCATATGTTTTTTTCACTGAACGCAGTGTCAGCAGGCTCATGGCAACCTCCGCCCCCCAGCCCGGATCAGATTATGGTCGTCCATGGGCTGGCAGAACGCCGCAAGTATAGCATAATTGCATCTGGCGCGCCACTTCAGGCAGATCGGCATGTCGACTATTACGCCTGTGAAAGCGTCTGCCCTGTCTGATTTTGCATAGCTGCTTGCCTGTCCGTGTCAACTTTGCCGATTGCTTCCATTAGGTGGAAAGTATTAAGAAAAAGGCGGCTGATCGTGCTTGTCGCCGGCATGAATCCGGCGTATCCTTTTATCATGGAGGCCTATTCTGCCCACAACAGGTTAAGCCTCACAAGACCACAGAAGGACCATGAAGAGGTGATCAAACATGCCAAGTAGAAATGTGGAGATCCTGGACACGACTTTGCGCGACGGAGCACAGGCCGAAGGGATTTCCTTTTCTGTCAATGATAAGTTCCAGGTGGTTGAGACACTGGTTGAGCTGGGGATCCGCTATATTGAGGCGGGCAACCCGGGTTCAAACCCCAAGGACCGTGAATTTTACGAACGCTTTAAAGCGGCACCACCGGCGTTAGGCGGCAGTATGCTGGCAGCCTTTAGCCCGACCCGCCGAAAAAACACGGTTGTTGAGGATGATGAAGGGCTGCGTGACTTGCTGGCAGCCGGCACGCCTGTTATTGTGATCTTTGGAAAAGTATGGGATCTTGAAGTGCGCGACATCCTGCGCTGTACCCAGAAAGAGAATATAGCCATGATTCGGGATTCGGTTGCCTGGTGCCGAGCCAGCGGCAGGGAAGTCATCTTTGACGCGGAGCATTATTTTGAAGCGTGTGCAGCCAACCACGATTATGCGCTTAGCTGCCTGCAGGCTGCTTGTGATGGCGGTGCTTCAGTTGTCTGCCTCTGTGACACCAATGGCGCCAGCATGCCTGAGGCCATCCTTAAGGCAACCAGTGATGTGGTCAGCAATCTGCCTTCTGACGTGCGCGTGGGCATTCACTGCCATAACGACGCCGGCCTTGCCGTGGCCAACACACTGGCTGCCGTAAGCGCCGGTGCCACCCATGTCCAGGGTACGCTTAACGGTGTCGGGGAACGGTGCGGCAATGCCAATCTTTCCACAATCATCGCCAATCTGCATTTGAAATATGAAAAAATCTGCGTACCTGAAGAAAAACTGGCCAGTCTGGCACCTCTGGCCCGGCGCATGGCTGATATTGCCAACCTGACCCTGCCGAACGGCGAGCCATATGTCGGGCTGTCCGCATTTTCGCACAAAGGCGGCATGCACGTTGATGGCGTCAAAAAGAATCCAGTGACCTTTGAACATATTGATCCCGGTGTGGTCGGCAACAGCCGCCGTTTTCTTCTCTCTGAAGTTTCAGGCCGTTCAGCGGTTCTGGACATTATCCGCCGGGTCAATCCGGATATTGCCAGAGACGCTCCTGAGGTCGGCAATGTGCTGCAGAAACTCAAGGAAATGGAGCATCAGGGTTTCCATTATGAAGGCGCGGAAGCGTCACTTGAACTGCTGGTCTGCAAGGAACTGGGGCTCTATACCCCTTTCTTCAGCCTGGAAAAGCTTCGAATTGCCAGCGAGCAGCCCCGTTCAGGCACGTTCAGTGCCTACACCTACATCAAAATCATGGTGGACAGCGTCGGTGAAGCAACCGCAGCAGAAGGCGAAGGTCCGGTTAACGCCATGGACCGTGCCCTGAAGAAAGCCATGAATGTCTTTTATCCGGAACTGACACATGTTCGCCTGACAGATTTCAAGGTGCGTGTGATCAACAGCGAGGCGACGGCATCCAAGGTCCGCACCCTCATAGAATCAACAGACGGCCGGCAGATCTGGAACACGGTCGGCGTCTCGAACGACATACTGGAAGCATCCTGGCAGGCGCTGGTCGATTCACTCGAATACAAACTGATGCGCCGCCAGCTGGGTTGGGAGGAATAACCTATGGCAATGACAATGACACAGAAGATCCTGGCTGCCCATGCCGGCCTGGATCAGGTAACGGCAGGACAGCTGATTGAAGCGCACCTGGATCTAGTCCTGGGCAATGATGTGACCGCTCCGCCGGCCATCCGAGTCTTCGAAGAAGCAGGTCTCACAGAAGTCTTCGATAAAAAGAAGGTCGCTCTGGTCCCTGACCATTTCACGCCGAACAAAGACATCCAGTCGGCAGAGCATTGTGCCTGCATGCGCCGCTTTGCACGTCGGAACAGCCTGGACCACTATTATGAGCAGGGGGAACCCGGCATGGGCGTCGAACACGTCATTTTGCCGGAAAACGGGCTGGTCGCTCCCGGTGATGCCATCATTGGAGCTGATTCACACACCTGCACCTATGGTGCACTGGGGGCTTTCGCCACGGGTGTGGGCAGCACTGACCTGGCATTCGCCATGGCAACGGGCAAAACCTGGTTCCGGGTTCCCGAGGCCATCCGGGTCAACCTCAGCGGTGAACTGCCTGAGGCGGTCACCGGCAAGGATTTGATTCTTGACCTCATCGGACGCATTGGCGTTGACGGCGCTCTTTACCAGTCACTGGAATTCAGCGGCCAGGGCGTCGCAACGTTGAGTATGGCTGAGCGCCTGACCATCTGCAACATGGCCATAGAAGCCGGCGGGAAAAACGGTATCTTCCCGGTTGACGGCCAGACTTTGGACTATATCCGGAAATTCGCGCCTAAACGTTACGCGACCGGGTCCTACCAGGCCTATGAAGCTGATCCGGACGCCGTTTATGTCAAGACGATCGACCTTGACTTGTCCACGATCAGTCAGACAGTCGCGTTCCCTCATCTGCCGGAAAACACGCGGGCTGTTGGCAGCTTTGCCCCCATTCCCATCGACCAGGTTGTTATCGGCTCCTGCACCAACGGCCGTCTCGAGGACATGCGCCTGGCTGCAGACTGGCTGCGGGGACGCAAGGTGGCCAAAGGTGTGCGCCTGATCATCCTGCCGGGCTCCCAGCGTGTATGGCGCGAGTCGCTGGCGGAAGGGCTGCTGGCTGTTTTCGCCGATGCCGGCGCAGTCATCAGTGCCCCGACATGCGGTCCCTGTCTGGGCGGCCACATGGGCATCCTGGCTGCAGGTGAGCGCTGCGTTTCCACCACCAACCGCAATTTCGTCGGCCGCATGGGCCACCCGAAATCCGAAGTGTATCTTTCCGGCGTACTCGTTGCCTGTGCCTCGGCTGTTCTGGGACGCATCGCCGGCACTGCGGAATTAACGGACATAACGTAAGGAGGTCATGATATGAGCATAACAGGAAAAGCGTTTAAATACGGAGCCAATGTGGATACAGATGTGATCATACCCGCCCGCTACCTCAATACTTCTGAACCGGCGGAACTGGCGAAACACTGCATGGAAGACCTTGACGCAGGATTTGTCAGACAAGTGCAGCCGGGCGACATCATCGTTGCGGGTCCCAACTTCGGCTGCGGTTCATCGCGGGAACACGCTCCGGTAGCCATTAAAGCCAGCGGCATCAGCTGTGTGATCGCCCCCAGCTTTGCCCGGATCTTTTTCCGCAATGCCATCAATATGGGCCTGCCTATCCTGGAGTGCGGGGAGGCTGCTGAAGCAATAGCTGCAGGGGACACTGTTTCGGTTGACCTGGCGACAGGACGGATTGAAGACCAAACCAGCGGCCGCGTTTTTCAGGCTCAGCCTTTTCCGCCTTTCATCCGGCAGATTATCGCTTCGGATGGCCTGATGGGTACGCTGAAAAAAACACAAGACGGGTAAACCGGTAAAGGAGCAAAAAAGATGGGCAAGTTCAAAATAGCTGTCATACCTGGCGATGGGATAGGACCTGAAGTGACCAACGGCGCACGCAAAGTGCTGGATCGGGTCGGTGAGGCATACGGACACACCTTTGCCTGTGAGGAGTGGCTGGCTGGCGGTATCGCCATTGACGCGACCGGTGAACCACTGCCGCCGGCTACTGTTGCCGGTTGCCGCAACAGCCAGGCTGTTCTGCTGGGCGCTGTCGGCGGGCCACAATGGGACCGACTGCCGGGTGACAGACGTCCGGAACGTGCTTTGTTGGGCCTGCGCTCTGCTCTGGGCCTATTCGCCAACATCCGTCCGGCTGTGCTTTACCCACCGCTGGCTTCCGCTTGTCCGTTGCACCCGCTTATTGCTGCCCGCGGTATCGATCTGGTCTTCGTGCGTGAGTTGACCGGTGGCATTTACTTTGGGGCAAGCGGACGGCGGGACGGCAGTCTTGGGCCTGAAGCCTATGACACAGAGCGATATAGTGTGATGGAGGTCGAGCGTATCGCCCGTACGGCTTTCAGCCTGGCCCGCTCACGCAAGCGGCGGCTGACTTCTGTTGACAAAGCCAATGTTCTGGAAAGCTCTCGCCTCTGGCGGGAAGTTGTTATCCGGGTTGCCGCTGAGTATCCGGATGTGGCACTGGAACACCTTTATGTGGATAATGCCTCCATGCAGCTGATCCGTAGGCCGGACACGTTCGATGTCCTTGTTGCCGGAAACCTCTTCGGCGACATCCTGTCGGATGAGGCAGCCATGATCACTGGTTCAATCGGCATGCTGCCTTCGGCATCAACAGGAGCGCCCGGTACACCGGGCATGTATGAGCCAGTACACGGATCCGCGCCTGATCTGGCCGGCAAAGATGCAGCCAATCCACTGGCTATGATCCTGTCCACAGCCATGATGCTGCGTTTGTCCCTGCAACTGGATCGTGAAGCAGCGGCCATTGACGAGGCGGTCAGCAAGGTTTTGCTGGCCGGTTACAGGACAAGCGACATCATGGATCCGCAAGCAGGTGAACATGATTTGAAAAGGGTCGGGACACAGGAGATGAGTGATCTTGTGGCGGCGGCCATTTGACAAAGGAGTGACTGGATATGCGCAGTGATGCTGTGAAAAAGACCCCGGGGCGTGCGCCCCATCGTTCCCTGTTATATGCCCTCGGCCTGACAGAGGAAGAGATGAAACGGCCTTTTATCGGTGTGGTCAATGCTTTCAACGAGATTGTACCGGGACACACTCATCTTCGGAACTTGACGGATGCCGTCAAGGAGGGTATCCGCAGTGCCGGCGGCGTTCCTTTTGAGTTTCCCGCCATCGCTGTATGCGATGGTTTGTCCATGAACCATACCGGCATGAAGTATTCGCTGGTCAGCCGTGACCATATTGCTGACAGCTGTGAAATCATGCTGACTGCCCATGCCTTTGATGCGGTTGTTTTTATACCCAATTGCGACAAGGTGATTCCCGGTATGCTGATGGCTGCGGCCCGCATGAACCTGCCCAGCCTGTTTGTAAGCGGCGGGCCCATGCTTCCCGGCATGCAGGGGGGACAGCGGATCGGTTTGAGCAACCTGTTTGAGGCGGTGGGCGCCCATGCTGCCGGCAAGCTGAGCGGTGAAGAACTTACCCGGATGGAGCTGTCGGCCTGCCCGACCTGCGGCAGCTGCTCAGGCATGTATACGGCCAACACCATGAACTGCCTGACCGAGGCGATGGGCATGGCATTACCGGGCAATGGGACCATTCCGGCAGTCTATGCCGACCGTCGCCGCCTGGCCCGCAGGACCGGGGAGATGATCATGAACCTGTTGGCGGAGAACAAGACCGCCCGCACGATTATGACACCGGCAGCCTTGCGCAATGCCCTGCGCGTCGACATGGCTTTGGGCGGGTCCACCAATTAAGTTCTGCACTTGCTGGCGATTGCCCGCGAGGCTGGTGACGCGCTTACCTTACAGGAAATCAACAAGATCAGTGAAAGCACACCCCAGCTTTGCAAGCTCAATCCGGCGGGACCCGACTTTATCACTGATCTCAATGAAAAGGGTGGCATCAGCGCCGTTATGGCGGAACTGGCCCGGGCCAGCCTGATTGACCTGACCTCCGTGGTCGCTGAGGGCACTGTCGCTGACCGCGTTAACCGCAGCAGCGCGGCTGATGGCAGGGTGATTCGCCCTGTAGATGATCCTTACGCACAGGACGGCGGATTGGCCGTTCTTTTCGGCAGTCTTGCGCCAGATGGCTGCGTGGTGAAAAAAGGCGCTGTGCTGCCGGACATGATGCGGCACGAAGGGCCGGCGCGAGTATTTGACGATGAGGAAGCGGTATCCGAGGCTATTTTTTCCGGTGAGATTAAAGCAGGAGATGTTGTGGTCATTCGCTTTGAAGGGCCACAGGGCGGACCGGGCATGCGCGAAATGCTGACCCCCACCAGCGCCCTGGCGGGTATGGGACTGGACAGCAGCGTGGCGTTGATCACAGATGGCCGGTTTTCCGGTGCGACACGTGGTGCGTCGATCGGCCATGTCAGTCCAGAGGCTGCAGCCGGTGGTCCGATTGCCCTGGTGCACGAAGGCGACCTGATCCGCATCGATATCCCGGCACGCTCCATTGAACTTCTTGTACCAGAGGAAACCTTGCGTCAGCGTGAGCCGGCGACGCGGCCGGACCGCCGGCTGAGCGGTGTGCTGGCCCGTTACGAAGCATCAGTGGATGCCAGCCACCGGGGGGCCCGCGTGCTGACACCAGACAGGAGGAACCAGCCAGAATGAACGGAGCAGAGACGATCATTGATTTTTTGACACGAAAAGGCGTTAAACACACCTTCGGTTATCCGGGTGGCCCTGTCATCGTGCTTTTTGACGCGATCTACAAGATGGGTTTTCCCAACATCCTCACGCGTCATGAACAAGGTGCAGCCCATGCGGCAGAAGGCTATGCCAAGGTATCCGGACTGCCGGGTGTCATGCTGGCAACGTCCGGTCCCGGCGCCACCAATCTGGTTACCGGCCTGGCGGATGCCTACCTCGATTCAGTTCCGGTCCTGGCCATTACTGGGGCAGTCGCCCGTAAGGCAACCGGAACAGACGCGTTTCAAGAAGCGGACATCACAGGCATCACACAGCCGATCACCAAATATAACTACCTTGTGATGCGTTCGGAAGACCTGCTGCCCATTCTAGAAGAGGCCTGGACCTTGACAACGGAAGGCAGACCCGGTCCGGTGCTGGTGAACGTGCCCAAGGATATTCTGGCAGGCCCGGTCAACAGCCATGCCATCACGGCCCAGCCCTACACACGCCACCGGCCGCCGCGTATCCGCACACGTTCTTTGACCAGCCAGGTTTACGAAGCCATTGCAGCCAGCAAGCGCCCTCTGCTGCTGGCCGGCGGGGGCTGTGTCATCGCACGGAACGGGACAGAGGACCTCAGGCGATTTGTCGAAGCACTGGGCATCCCTGTGGCCACGACCTTATTGGGAAAAGGCGCGATTGCAGCCGGCCACCCGCTCTATCTGGGCAACCTGGGCATGCACGGAACGCCCCAGGCTAACACCGCACTGGGCAATTGCGATCTGCTTCTGGCTGTGGGTACGCGCTTCAGCGACCGGATCATCGGCGATCCTGAGCTGTTCACGGGGTCGGATCAGAAGAGGAAGATCATCCATGTGGATATCGATTTAGCTGAAATCGGCAAAAACATCCATACGGACATAGAGATTGAAGATGATGCCGCCGCTTTCTTCGAAGCCATGCTGTCTGCGCTTCCTTCCAAAGCAGGCTTTGCCGATTGGACCGACTGGCAGCAGAAGCTGCGGGCTATTGGTAGCCGTTACGCGGAACTGGTCGCGGATATGTACCAGGCGACATCACCGCTGCGTCCACAGTATATCATTCACCAGGTTGCCGAGAGGCTGAAAGGGCAGAACCCGGTTGTTGTAACAGATGTTGGCCAGCACCAGATGTTTGCCGCACAGCATTATCCGGTTGAATCACCCCGGTCCTTCATCACTTCAGGCGGCCTGGGCACCATGGGCTTTGGCCTGCCGGCCGCGATTGGAGCCTCATCAGCCAGTCCTGAACGCACCACCGTCCTTTTTGTTGGTGATGGCGGGATCCAGATGACCATCCAGGAGCTAGGCACCCTGGCCAAGCAGAAGTATCCGGTAAAGATCCTTGTGTTTGACAACAGCTGCCTGGGCATGGTGCGCCAGTGGCAGGAGCTTTTCTTCGATCAACGCTATTGCAACACGATCCTGGACAACAATCCGGATTTTGTTAAAATCGCTGATGCCTACGGGATTCCCGGAGAGCGGGCCCATGACGGGGCAACCCTGTCAGCGGCACTGGACCATGCCCTGCAGACAGACGGCCCCTACCTGATTCACTGTGCTGTTGATCCGGAAATGAATGTCTACCCGATGATTCCGGCCGGAAAAATGCCACAGGACCTGCTCATGCCGGGTATGGAAGAAGAGAACTAGATCTTCTTGATCACTAATTTGCAGCAATAAAGCCGGTCCGTCTGCTGACGGACCGGCTTTATCAGTGGTGATTGGGCTGATGAAAAAAGGTACTGGCTGTTTAGTCTTGCGGCTCTTCGCGCCAGCTCATCATGCTGCGCAGCTCACGGCCAACCTTTTCCACCTGATGGTCGGCCTCAAGACGGCGGCGAGCCATGAAATTCGGCCGTCCGACCTGGTTTTCCAGGATCCAGTTGCGGGCAAAGACCCCTTCCTGGATATCACGCAGCACTTTGCGCATCTCCTGACGCGTCTCGTCCGTGATGATACGGCGGCCGATGCTGTAGTCGCCATATTCTGCCGTGTCGCTGATGGAGTAGCGCATCCTGGAGAAACCGCCTTCAGCAACCATGTCAATAATCAGCTTCATTTCATGGACGCACTCGTAGTAGGCATTTTCCGGGTCATAGCCAGCTTCTACGAGCACTTCGAATCCAGCTTTCATCAGTTCGGTGACACCGCCGCAGAGCACACATTGTTCACCAAACAAGTCTGTTTCTGTTTCTTCGCGGAAGGAGGTTTCCAGAAGGCCTGCACGGGCTGCGCCAATGCCATAACCATAATCAAAAGCGATATCGCGGGCTGTTCCGCTGCAGTCTTGATTGACAGCGAAAAGGGCAGGGACACCGCGTCCTTCTTTGTACTGGCAGCGCACGGTGTGACCGGGGCCTTTGGGAGCGATCATGAAGACGTCGATATCAGCCGGTGGCTGGATACGGCCGTAGTGGATGTTGAAGCCGTGGGCAAAGGCAAGTGCCTTGCCCGGTTTCAAGTTGGGCAGGATGTCTTTTTCGTAAAGTTCAGGCTGTTTTTCGTCATTGATCAGAATCATGATCACATCAGCAGCTGCAGCAGCGTCAGCTGCAGTCATCACGGATAGGCCGGCCGCTTCTGCCCGAGCCCAGGATTTGCTGCCGGCATAAAGGCCGACAATCACCGAAAAACCGCTTTCTTTCAGGTTCTGCGCATGGGCATGTCCCTGGCTGCCAAAGCCGATCACGGCAATGGTCTTGCTGTCCAGGGCATGGGTACGGCAATCGTTTTCCTTGTAGATCTTTTTCATTTGTTATCCTCCTCTGTAGGTTGTGTGGCCAGATCAGATTCTGCCCTTGTGGGGGCTTCTGAAAGACTCATGATGCGTGTGCCTCGTTCGATGGCAATCGGGCCAGTCCGGACCATTTCCAGGATGCCATACGGTTCGAGCAGATTGAGCAAAGCTTCGATCTTGTCGTCTTTGCCGCTCAGTTCAATGGTGATCGTAGATGGGGAGACATCGATGATGTGGCCACGGAAGATGTCGACAATCTGCAGCACCTGAGTGCGTGTTGCGGCGTCTGCCTTGACTTTGAAAAAAACAAGTTCACGGGAAAAAGACTCTTCCGTTTTCAGGTGACGCACCATCAGGACATCCGGCAGCTTGTGCAGCTGGCGAATGATCTGGCGGATCAGTTCCTCATCGCCGGACAGGGTGATGGTGATACGGGAAATAGCCGGATCCTGGGTTGTGCCCACCGCCAAACTTTCGATGTTGTAACCGCGTCGGGCAAACAGGCTGGTTACCCGATTGAGCACACCGGCCCGGTTCTCTACCAGAACGGATAAGCTTTGCAGCATGATGTACCTCCTTGTATATTGGACTGGATTAGCCGGCCTTGCCTGGACATCCGGTCTGCCGGAACGGCCTGGCTTGTGTTTTCTGCTGATGGCAAGTCAGCCCTCAGAAAGCAGTGCCGGAAAAGCTGTATTGCTAATCTTCAAGGTATCACTTTTACCGGCTCAGGGCAACGTTGCCGGCAAAGCCGTGGGAAAATGATCATTTTTCCTGTTTGAAACAGACCGCCTGCACTTGGAGCACTGACAATGTGCGGCAACGGGCAGGAAAAAGCCGCCTTACAGGAAGGCGGCTTCACATCGCAATGGGTTGGCCAGTGCCGTGCGCTGTTTACTTGTCTTTGAGGAGGTCGCGGATTTCTTCCAGCAAGGCAACGTCAGCCGGTTTTTCCGGGGGCGCTGGTTCTTCTTTAGGTTCTTCTTTTTTCTTGAGTTTGTTTACAGCCCTAACGACAAAAAAGATAACCAGGGCGATGATGAAGAAGGTGATGATCGCCTGGATCAGCAGACCATAGCCGATGGCCGCTTCCGGTTTGACAACAACATCGTTTTCCACAATGGCTTCGGACAGAACCAGTTTCAGGTCGGCAAAATTGATATCGGCTATAAGGAAGCCGATTACAGGCATGACGATGTTGTTGACGACACTGTCAATAATCGCCTTGAAAGCCGCACCGATGACGACAGCTACTGCCAGGTCAACCACATTCCCACGGTTGATGAATTTCTTGAATTCAGCCCACATATAGATTCCTCCCGCTCCTGCGCTTTAAGTCGGCGCTCTGTTTTATCCATTATACGTCTGCCAAAAAGGTTTTGATAGATATAAATGCAACGATTTCATCCCGCGCAATAGGAAAAAACGCCGAAAAGCTTGAGAGAAGTTGTTGTAAATCACAGCTTTCATGATGAACTGCAGTGCAGGAGACTACTGCCGAATAAGAACATATGTTTGACATATGTCTGGCTGCATTTTATAATCTGAATAGGAACATGTGAGGTGACGGGATGGATCTGATGGAAAAACTGGCGATCCTGGGAGAATCAGCACGGTATGACGTATCCTGCTCAACCAGCGGTGTCGCAAGGGCCAACAGCGGCAAGGGCGTGGGTAATGCCAGCCTGGGCGGCATCTGCCACACCTGGACGGAAGATGGGCGCTGTGTTTCGCTTCTGAAGGTGCTGATGAGCAACCAGTGCTGCTATGATTGTGCCTATTGCATTAACCGGCGCAGCAATGACAGGCCGCGTGCCTCGTTTGAGCCGAAAGAACTGGCGGATTTGACCATGGCTTTCTACCGGCGCAATTATATTGAGGGGCTGTTCCTCAGCTCCGGCGTTCTTGTCAGTCCGGACCACACCGTGGAACGCATGGTGCGTACGCTGAGGCTCTTGCGTCATACACACCGCTTCCGCGGCTATATTCACGCCAAGGCCATTCCCGGCACCTCGGCAGGCCTTCTGGAGCAGCTGGGTCTGCTTGCCGACCGGGTCAGTGTCAATATTGAGCAATGCACGGCGGCCGGACTGCGTCTGCTGGCTCCGCAGAAAACTGAACGGTCCATTGCCACCCCGATGCGTTTCCTGGCAGGCCGCCAGGCTGCAGGCCGGGAGGAACTGGCACGCTTTCGGCATGCGCCTGCTTTTATCCCTGCCGGCCAGAGCACTCAGGTCATCGTTGGGGCCAGCCCGGAAAGAGACCGGCAGATCCTGACGTTTTCCCAGCGCCTGTATCAGCAGTTCATGCTGAAGCGTGTCTATTATTCAGCCTATGTCCCGGTCAATGACGACGCCCGCCTGCCTGCCCTGGTGCAGCCGCCGCCTCTGCTGCGGGAGCATCGGCTTTATCAGGCGGACTGGCTGCTGCGTTTCTATCACTTTGATGTCAGCGAGTTGTTTTTGCCGGAACAGGCTGATCTCGATCTGGAAATGGATCCTAAATGTGCCTGGGCACTCAGCCATCTCGACCTTTTTCCCATAGAGCTGAACAAAGCTGATTTCGAGACACTGCTGCGCGTTCCCGGCATCGGGGTCCGTTCTGCCCGCAAGATCGTAGCCGCCCGCCGACGGCAGCGTCTCCGCCTGGAGGATCTGAAACCGTTCAATCTTGTTATGAAGAGGGCAGGCTGGTTTATCACATGTGACGGCCGATATGGTGCCGCCCGCTTTCCCAGCGCTGCCGCGTTGCGGCTGCTCCTGGCTGACACAGCCGGACGTCAACGCCAGTCACCTCTGCAGATCGGATTGGAGGATCTGGGTTATGTTTGTCAGCCATGAAGCCGGTTTTGACGGCTTGTTGTCAGCTGTTGCCTGGTGTCTGAGGCGACGCGCGGAACACCCCGTCCTTTTGAGTGCCGGAGAAGAGCCTCTTCTCTTGCCCGTGGAACCGGTCACGACCGAACCGGAGATTCGAGCTTTCTTTGCCCGGCACTACACCCGGCGCCTGGGCGAAGCGGTGGCCAGAGAATTTCTGGACAGGGCATTCAGGGCTTATCTTGCTGAACAAGACGGTATGGCGACACGCCTTTACCGGTATTTTTACCTGGGATGGCTGCTGGGACTGGACCCATCAGCCCAATTGCAGGACAAGGATATTGCTGCGGTTGTCCAGGCTGGGGCGCGGACAGGAATGGAAGCACACCGATATCTGGGCCTTTTGCGCTTTCGCATGCTGGAAGGGGACTGCTACCTGGCGGAGTTTGCTCCTGATTGCCATGTCCTGCCGTTGATTCTGTCTCACTTCATGGACCGCCTGCCTGACCAGTGCTTTGTTATCTGCGACCGCAGGCGGTTGCTGGCTGCCTGTTATCAGCCGGGCCGGGGCTGCTCGATCCATCGCATAGCGGAACAGGCTGAACCTGATGGCTGCGCGCTCGCGGATGCAATCAGCCTTCTGCCGGACCGCTGTACGGTACTAAACGCAGGATCAGAGGCCGACGGCGGGTATGCCCGCCTGTGGGTCCGGTACCTGCAGCATCTGACCCTACCGGAAAGACGCAACCTTCGCCTGCAACGCCAAAATCTGCCGCTGAAAGTCAGAGCGTACCTGACAGAGTGCGGCAGCACAGCGCCAGAACAGGCCGTCAATCCTTATCGCGGTACCGTTCTGTCTGAATAAAAACTGCTGCCCCTTGCGGGACAGCAGCCAGATGCAAACAGTTAAAGACACAACTTTCCCACCCCGAGCAGCGGGTAGACTTTTCAGGTGCTGCTGTTTGACAAGCTGAGGAGCTTGCTCCGCGGTCAAACAGCCTGCGTAGCAGGATAAAGCACCGACAAGTCTGTGGGAAAG
>JAAYLM010000054.1 GCA_012521915.1 Oscillospiraceae bacterium
CGCCATGGCATAGGCAATAAAACGCCGCTGCAGCGTTGCCTCTGGGTAAGGTGGCAGCTGGTGCAGCCGGCGCAGATACCGGGCCAGGGCCTGCCCGTGTGCATAATTCTCGCGTCCCCGGTTGGTCAGCCGCCGCAGCATGCCGCTGTAAAGCAGAAAACCTACAGCAGGTATCAGCAACAGCAAAGCAATGCCCGTATTGAGAAAAACCGTAATCAAAGCAGCCAGAAGCGCATAGGCCAAAGCGGTTACGCAGCTGGTCAGCCTGCCACGAAAAGTCTTTGCCCGATCAAGGTAGCCCTGTTCAGGCATCTCTTTATCGAGCAGCGAGCGGAAGATGGCATATTGCCGGCGAAAATCAGGAGCGGTTTCCTCGTGACGCGCATAACGGCGCACCTGGGCCAGGCTTAGCGTCTGGTCTGTCGCCAAATCTGTGAAAAACCATTGCAGCAGATGCTGTTCACTGGGGGAAAGCTGAGACAAGTCGCTCTGCATTTCTGGAACACAAGAGAAAACAGAGCCATCCAGAATCAGGTATCCTTTGTCCACAAGACTTAAAAGAATCGTCAAAATCAACTGCGAAGGACGTTTCCGACGCACAAGCAGCGCCAGGATCACAGGCGGGCAGGCAGACGGCACATCACGTTGGTATCTGATTTTGTCCGGGTAGGCACCTTCCCTGTCATAAAACCAGTATACGATGAAAAAAAGCAGAACGGCCAGTCCGAGCAAGATGAAAACAGCCTGGTGGGCTTTGCTTTGCAGGCCGGCCATTCCATGCAAATCAGCATCCTGCCCGAGGGCCTGTTCCCTAAGTGTCTCAATGGGCAGCTGTTCTACCGCCTGTGGCGCGCCTTTCAGTGTTGCAGCCGGCAACAGGCAGGTTAAAAGCAGGACATGGCCGGTATCCAGTGGCTGGGCGGTCAGGACAAGGGTTGTATTTTGATCCCAGTGTCGGCTGAACGATGTCAGGCTGGAAGGCAGCACCCAGACCTGTTCGGTATCAACTGGTTCCGGCAGGGTAAGCTGCAGTATCGCGTCGCCAATCGGCTGTTCGCTGGCCGGCTGAAAGAACGCATGCTGCAAAAATGCGGTTTCGCCGTGTCTGTAGACCAGCGGATCAATCGTATAAGTCAAGGTTATGGTGCGCTCAGATCCGGCTGAAAAGAAGAGATGCAGTTCAGCGATCAGCCGGTTATCCTGCTGTCGCAGATGATAGGTCATGGGCTTGTTATGGTTGTCACTGGCGTCTGCCGGTGACATAGCCACAAATAAAGCTTTATCTAGGCCGCCAAGCATGTCAGCGACAGTGATCTGTTCAATATGGACCGTCTGGCCGGGGTTTAGCGGCAGGATGAAAGAGAAATGTGGCAAATCCTGCTTCAAGTTGAGGTACAGCGTCTCAACCAGAGTCGCGGAACCATCTGGCCTGATGATGACTTCGATATGGTGTCTTTGCATGTTGTAGGGCTGATCGTTGGCCAGAACCGGTGGGCTGATGGAAAAAACCAGCATCGCCAGCACAAAAGACAGAAATAATTTACCACAACGACCCATGAGCATGTAACACCTGTATCTGCTGAAATGAGGCTAGCCGGAAAATCAAACCTGAATCCGACGAACCAAAAGCCCGGGCAGAAACTTGTTCTGACACCTGTCAGCTGATATCGATTATATCACAAATGGCCGCTTACAAAGAATAATGCCTTCGCACCGGGCAGACCGGTGCGAAGGCGCATACGAACCGTGTCCGTCTGCGTTCAGTCAATGGCCACTTCACGGCCTTGCTCGGCTGAATCATAAATGCCCTGAAGAATTTTCTGTATTGCAATACCATCTTCCAATGGTGCCAGTGGTTTTTTCCCTGTTCTCAGGCAATCGATAAAGTGGGAAATCTCGGCTTCGAAACCATTGACCTGTGTGACGGTCGGCCGATTGTCGGTCAGATAGCCTTGCGCGTTTTCTGTGTAAATGGTCAGTGGCTCCAGTGTGGCGCCACCTTTCGTACCGCAGATCTGGGTATAGGCATCTGATTTTGCGTTGATGGCCCAGCTGGTTTCACCCAGCATGGATGCACCGTTGGCAAAATGAATGATGGCAGCCGCGGAATCTTCAGTATCAAAAACATTGGTCTCATGATCCAAAGCAACCCAGCGGACAACACCCTTGGTCTGGTAATTGCCGATCCTCCGTGAGATCGCGGCACTGACACGAACAGGCTTTGGGCGACCCATCAAAAACCAGGTCCGGTCAATGCAGTGTACACCAATGTCGATAACCGGCCCGCCGCCTGATTTCGAGCGATCCGTAAACCAGCCCAGCGGCGTACCGCGCCGGCGCACATAGGCTGTTTTGGCATAATAAATATCACCAAGCTCACCAGCCTGAACCATTTCATTCAGCAGAAGAGGTTCATTGCTAAAACGGGAGACCATTGCCATCATGAAAGGAACGTTGGCCTTAAGGACGGCTTCCTGCATGTTCCGTGCATGTGCCAGATTGTCAGACATTGGCTTTTCGCAGAGAATCGGTTTGCCGGCCGCAGCAGCAGCCATCACCACAGGTGCATGCGATCCGTTCCAAACGCAGACATCAACCATATCAACCTGACTTCCAGCCAGCAGTTCTTCAGCTGAGGCATAGGCTGCCGGGATGTTGAATTTTTCTGCGGCGTCTTTGGCACGTTGCAGATTGAGATCAGCAATCGCCACCACTTCTGCTTGTTCGCTTAAGGCACGGTAAGCCGGTAAATGAGCCGACTGGGCAATATTGCCGGCTCCGACCAATCCAACTTTGATTTTTCCCATGGTCAGTCACTCCCCTGTTCATTTTGGCGGTACACGCATCGTACGCATTGGCCGCCTTTTATTTATAAAAGATCCCTGAAGCGACAGCGCTCCAGGGATCTTCCTGGTGGAGAATACCGGGCTCGAACCGGCGACCTCTTACATGCGAAGCAAGCGCTCTCCCAGACTGAGCTAATTCCCCACGTCTCCAGACCATTATAGGAAGGTGAACCAGTGCTGTCAAGCTGACAATCAGCATCAGCAGGTCGCTGTTTGCAGCGCTTGATCAGGCGTCCCGGGCCTGGTGACTGGATTAATGTTCAAGCCGTGACGTCTTCGCCAGCCTCGGCTTCCAGGTTGCGCCTTTCCAGTTCGATGCGTTCCAGTGAGACAAAATCAATTTTACCAACTTTGGTGCGCGGCAGATCATCACAAAATTCGATTTCTTTCGGCACGGCATAGGAAATAAGGGCTTTTCCACAACGATCCAAAATGTTTTCCCGCAATGTATTCTCATCGGGTGCATCAGCCTCCGGCACAACAAAGGCTTTAACCACCTGCATCTTGTAAGGGTGCGGCACACCGATCGCGCAGGCCAGCCGTACACCTGGCACTTCCGCTATCACATCTTCCACCTGTGATGGAAAGACAGGGATTCCGGACACTTTGAGGATGCGCTTGATGCGCTGTTTGAAGTGGAAATAACCATCTGTGTCCATATAGCCAAAGTCACCGGTATGCACCCACGCCCGGCCGTCATCATGGACGCGTACCGTTTCCGCGGTGGCCTGCGGGTCATTGAGATAGCCCAGCATGATCGTCGGCGCATGAACACAGAACTCCCCATCCTGCCCCGGGTCTACTTCCCGGTCGGTGCCCGGTTCAACCACCTTCATCAGTATATCAGCCAGAGGCAAACCGACAGTCTCCTCCCGTGCGTCCAGCAAGGGATTAACCGCACAGACCGTGACGGTTTCCGTCAGCCCGTACCCTTCACGCAGCGAGCAGGTTGCGCCACGTTCCGCAAGAAACGTGTCAAATCGGCGTTTGAGGTCCCTGGGCAGCGAATCGCCCCCACAAAATAAAGATTTCAGACAAGACAAGTCGGTCTTTTTCAGCTTCTCGTTTTTCAGGATGCCCTCAAATAAAGTGGGTACTGCCGCAATAAACGAAGGCCGTTCCTTGATGATGACTTCAGCCAGAATCTCAGGAGAAAACTGGGGCACCAGAATAGCCCGCATACCGTTGACGAGGATCGTATGCATGCCCATGCACAAGCCGAAACCATGAAAAAGAGGCAGGATGGTCACCATAGACAAACCGGTAGGGTCAAAAGTCTGGTCGGCAGGATAGCCGATAATCTGCGGCCCCTGGGTTGCCAGGACATTAAAGTTGAAAGACGAAAGCATAATGGTTTTAGGACTGCCGGTTGTTCCGCCGCTGTGCAGGTAAACGGCACACGCCTCTGGTCCGGCGGCTCGCTGGTAAGCCTTGGGCTCTGCAGCCAGTTCCAGAAAAGAACGCCAGCGTATGTATTTCAACTGGCGCGGCGCAGACTTGATCTTGCGCCCTTTTGTCAGAAAAAAACCCACTTTCAGGCCGGTGCTGAGATAGTCCATGATCGAGCAGACAACAACCTTCAAAATCCTTGATTGCTCCAGCATATCCGTGTGTTTGGCTAGAAAAGCGTCCAGTATGAAAAGATAGTCACTTTCTGTGGTGCGGATGTAGTGGGACAGTTCTTCGGCCGGTGTCAGGGGATGAACCATGTTGCAAATGCCGCCAAGCCTATTGACTGCGTAAAAGAAAACAACAGCGTGCGGCGTGTTGGGCAGGCAGATGGTTGCGATATCACCTTTTTTCAAGCCAATCTGCTGCAGGCAGGCAGCCGTCTGGTCAATTCTGGCCAGTAGATCCGCATAGGTTATGTGACGCCCCATGAACGTCAACGCAACCTGTTCCGGATAACGTTCCGCGCTGCTTGCAAAAGCTTCATAGAGTGTTTCTTCAGGATAGGCCAGGGATGGTTTCGCCCAAGGGTCATAATGGGCAATCCAGGGATGGCTCATGGCGGTGCACCTCCGACTAAGATCTTATTGCTACTAATCGTTCTTCCACATTGTATCCCATGAACGAGACTCATGACAACTATAGATCCGTCATCATGGCCGGATGAAGCGAAAATCGCTCAGGGTTTCTGTCCGTAATAAGCAGAAGCGCCGTGTTTACGCCTGTAATGCCTGTCCAAGAGGTGATCTTCGATGGGTGGCAGCTGCGGATTAAGTTGGCAGGCATGGAATGCCATCATGGCACATTCTTCCAGCACAACAGCATGCAGCACAGCTTCAGCCGCGTCCCTGCCCCAGGTGAAAGGACCGTGGCTGGCGACCAGCACAGCGGGAACAGCCATGGGGTTGAGCTTGTTCTGCTGAAACAGCTCGACGATGGCCTCTCCCGTTTTTTGTTCATAATCGCTGCTTGTTTCCTCTTCTCTCAGACGGCGGGTCAACGGAACCGGACCATTGAAGTAATCTGCGTGGGTTGTACCGAGCACCGGCAGTTCACGTCCAGCTTGCGCCCAGACCGTTGCCCAGCGTGAATGGGTGTGCGTGATGCTGCCGATTTCCGGAAAACAGCGATATAAAGCCAGATGTGTGGCCGTGTCACTGCTGGGCCGGCAGGTTCCGCTGATGATTTTACCATCCAGATCCAGCACAACCATATGGCAGGCCTGCAGTGATTCATAGGGCATGCCGCTGGGCTTGATGACCACCAGCCCGCTGCCCCGGTCTATACTACTGACATTGCCCCAGGTAAAGGTGATGAGCCCATGCCTGGGTAACGCGAGATTAGCTTCCAGCGTTTGCTGGAAAAGATGATCAATGGTCATACCGGTTACTCCTTATACCCTCTGTCCGAAGCTGCGGCCAGGCGGATCGCTTTGAGGCGCCGCATGATATCCGGCATGTCCCGGCCGAACAAATCATGCAGCACCTGGTATTCTGCGTATAGCCGGTCGTACAAATCGGCACTGGAAGCGTCTGGGTGATACACTGCGGAGGGGGGGCGGGGTACAGCGCGGGCAGCAGTCTTGATATCTGGAAATCCACCGGACAGGGGACCGGCGGCAACAGCACCGTAAAGCGCGGCGCCCAGGGCAACGGCCTGATCGCTGTGTGCCACATGGATGGTCTTGCGCAGCACATCCGAATAAACCTGCATCAGCAGCGGGTCTTTGCGGGCGATGCCACCGCAGGCGAAGACCGCATTGACGGGCAGTCCCGCTCCTGTATACTGATCCAGGATCAGCCGTGTTCCAAAGGCAGTCGCTTCGATCAGGGCACGGTAAAGATCGGCAGGACGGGTTGCCGGTGTCATACCGAGCAGTAGACCGCTCAGCTCACCGTTATCGAGCACGGATCGGTTGCCGTTCCACCAGTCAAGCGCCACCAGTCCGTGCGCACCGGGTTTTTGCTGTCCGGCGTCCTCGCGCAGGATTTGGTAGACAGAGACGCCTTGCTCGCTCGCACGATCAAGATAAGAGCCTGGCAGCGCATGCCGGACAAACCAGTCAAAGAGATCGCCAACACAGGGCTGACCGGCTTCATAGCCAAAATAGCCAGGCATGATGCCGTTTTCCACGACACCGCAGATGCCCTTAATCGACCGCTCTGTCTCACTGAGCAGCAGATGGCAGGTGGATGTACCCATAATCATCAACAGCTGGCCTGATTCTGTGATGCCGCAGGCGGGGACAGCAGCGTGCGCGTCAACCAGGGCTACCGCCACTGGTGTGCCGGGCTTAAGCCCGGTCATCCGGGCGGCAGACGGTGTAAGCATACCGGCTCTTGTACCTGTCTGATGTACCGTCCGTGTCAGCTTCTCATCAACAACGCCAGACAGGCGCGCATCGAGTGATGTGAAAAAGTCAGGGGCTGGATAGCCGGAGCGCCTGTCCCAGAAAGATTTGTAGCCGGCGGCACAGCTGTTACGTGTTTCGCGCCCGGTCAGTTGCCAGACCACCCAGTCGCCCGCCTCGATAAACCGATCCATGGCTTCATAGACTTCAGGGGCTTCTTTGAGCAGCTGCCATATTTTGGGAAACAGCCACTCAGCCGATATGCTGCCTCCATAGCGCTGCAGAAAAGGCTCGCCACGTGCGATGGCTGCTTCTGTGATCTGCGTCGCTTCGGGTTGTGCGGCGTGGTGCTTCCAGGCTTTGACATAGGCGTGCTTGTTGGCACGCAAACCCGGCAGCTGGGATAGCGGCGTCCCATCCCGTTTGACTGGCATAACGGTAGAAGCAGTGAAGGCCAAGCCGATACCCAAAACATCATCTGGTCCGGCCTTCGCCTTGGCCAATGCCTGCGGGATACCAAGGCGAAGCACATCCAGATAATCGGCCGGATCCTGCAATGCCCAGTCAGGCGGGAGCATTTCCGCCTGGTCCGGCAAAGCTTGTTCCAGAAAACCATGGTTATAGGGAATTGTCACGACAGACCGCGTCTCACCGCTTGTCAGGTCGACAAGCAGAACGCGGCCGGATAATGAGCCGAAATCAATGCCCAGGGCAAGCGTTTGCCTCATGAGGCTACCTCCCGTCAACGGGCGGTAAACAACCCGCTGCTGATGTTATCTTCACCTGCTGACGCGTTTCTGTCAAGACAACCAGGTTGCCTATACGGCTGTTCAGGATTTGTCCGTTCTTTTTTTAATTGAATAACCAGCCAAAAGTTGCTCCCGGGTTCGATCAGGATAGGTCTGTGCTATACTGGCGTTGTATAGCCGGTCATATGAGCCGGCAGGCCCGGGAGGTTCACATGGCGAAAAGAAAAACAAAATTCGTCTGTCAGGAATGCGGTCATGAATCAAGCGGCTGGATGGGCCGATGCGCAGGCTGCGGTGACTGGAACACACTTATCGAAGAGCAGATGCCTGGGCCAGCGCCCAGCGGCGGTCCCGGTCACTGGGCACTGGGTCCTTCTCTGCCTGACGCGGCGACCGTAGTCCCACTTTCAGATATCGCGGCAGAAGACCAGCAACGCTTGTCCAGCGGGCTTTCTGAACTCGACCGCGTGCTGGGCGGCGGATTTGTCCCCGGCTCGCTCATTCTGATCGGAGGCGATCCGGGCATTGGAAAATCCACATTGCTGTTACAGTGCCTGGCAGCGACAGGTAGCCGACAGTCTGTCCTCTATGTCTCCGGTGAAGAATCACCGAGACAGATCCGCCTGAGGGCTGACCGTTTGCAGGTCGGCAACGCGCCGATAAACCTTTTGGCGGCAACCGATTATGCGACAATTATGGATACTTTAGCCAGAAAAAAGCCGGATCTTGCGGTTATTGACTCCATCCAGACGATCTACAGCACAGAACTCTCCTCAGCACCGGGCAGTGTCGCGCAGATCCGGGAAGCAACAGCAGGCTTGCTGCGCGTGGCCAAAGGCCTGGGCACCATCATTGTGCTGGTCGGCCATGTTACGAAAGACGGGGCGATTGCCGGGCCGCGTGTCCTCGAACATATGGTGGACACGGTGCTCTATTTTGAGGGTGAGCGCCACATGCGCTACCGCATGCTGCGTTGTGTGAAAAATCGCTTTGGGGCAACGGATGAACTGGGTCTTTTTGAAATGACCGACCGGGGACTACTGGCTGTGGATAATGCGTCCATGGCTTTGCTGAGCGGGCGGCCGCTACAGGTTCCGGGATCCGCGGTTACGTCCTGCATGGAGGGTACGCGCCCGTTGCTCATCGAAGTACAGGCTCTGCTGCAGCCTTCTGCGTATGGCGCGCCCCAGCGCATGACCCAGGGTCTGGAACGCAATCGTGTCACGATGCTCCTGGCTGTTCTGGATAAGCAATTTCAGTTCGGCCTGGGCAATATGGATACCTATGTCAATGTTGTGGGCGGCTTGCGCGTTAATGAACCGGCCATAGACCTTTGCGCGCTCGCAGCTGTTGTGTCCAGTTATAAAAATGAACCCTTACGACCGAACTGCCTGGTTTTTGGGGAAGTCGGGCTGGCAGGCGAAATACGCTCTGTCTCTCAAGCGGAACGACGTGTCCAGGAAGCAGTAAGGCAGGGGTTCAACACGTTCATACTGCCTGGCAGCTGCCGCACGGCTCTGGACAAATTGAGTCTGCCGGACCAATGCGACCTTTTCTATGTTGACAAAATCGGCGAGGCTATGGATATTCTCTTTTCCGGAGGTGACACCCAGCATGTCAGCTGACCAGTTCTGGAAAAACCCGTATTTTGTCCCCGCTTCTGATGAAGCGGCAAGCCACAAGCCATTTGAGCCTGTATTTGCCTTGGTTGCCGCGGCAGGAAGCGGTTCCCGCACAGGGCTGGCCTGGAACAAGCAATTTCACAAGATCGGTAAAACAACAGTCATTGTACGCACCATCCAGGCGCTGCATACCTGTACGCAGATTCAGGCCATTCTGGTGGTAGCGGCACCAGATGAAGGCGAACGCATGGCCGGCCTTTTATGCCACAGCACCTTCCCGCGTCTTCTGGCCATCACGGCAGGAGGCCGTACACGTCAGGATTCTGTCGCTGCCGGTCTGAGCGTTCTTGGCTTGGAAATAAACCCGTCCCCGTCAAGTCCGATCCTGATTCATGACGGAGCCCGCTGTTTTGTAAGCCAGGATGTGATCGAACGCGTCATCAACGGTATTCGTTGCTACGGAGCCTGTGGTGCAGCCGTCCCGGTCAAAGCCACCATAAGGGTTGTTGATGGTGATGGTTGTGTTCAGCAGACCCCTGAGCGCAGCCAACTTCGTGCCATGCAAACACCGCAGGGCGCGACCTGGCAAATGTTGTCAACCGCCTTCCAGCAGGCTGCCCTCAACCACGGCAGCACAACCGATGACCTGGCCGTTCTGGAACAAGCCGGATACCCGATCCACCTTGTTCAGGGAAATGACGCGAACATTAAGCTGACAACCAGCGAAGACCTGATTTATGCCGACTGGCTGGTTTCAGGGAAAAATCAATAACACGTTTTGTGTTGTCAACGGCGTGCGCTGACCAGGCAAACAACATGGATACCTTCACCGCGGCCAAAGGCGGTCAGGCCTTCACCGGATGTTGCTGTCAGGCCGATCTGATCCGGCAGCAGGCCGGTAAGGGATGCCAGTCGTTCACGCATGGGTTCGATCCATGGTGCCAGGCGCGGACGGGCAGCCTCGATGGACAAGGACACGTGCAGTAGCTGCCAGCCGGTTTCCTGCAGATCAACCATCGCCAGCGCCAGGTATGCGGCACTGTCGGTGATGCCCTGCTCCAGACAAAGCCTGTCTGCCCGGACGCCCAGCACATTGCGGCCGCTCAGGCCGGACAATGCGTTGGTCAGAGCATGAAGGACAACATCCGCGTCGCTGTTTCCCGTCAGGGCCGGTTCACCGGGCAAGGTGATGCCGGCCAGCCGAAGGGACCTTGCGGGATGCTTCAGCGCTTCATCAGGCGTGATAAATCGATGGCTGTCTTCGCCAATAGCACTGCAATAAAACCAGATGTCAGGTTGTTTTTCCGGAATCATCTCTTGCCTCCCCCGCCAGATCACCTGATCAGGTTGGTTTATTTCCGTTCTCCTGACTGTTGCCCTGCCTGATATCCACACGGCGGATTTTCCCGCTGATCGTCTTGGGCAGTTCCGTGACAAATTCCAGGACACGCGGATATTTATAAGGAGCCGTGTGCGTTTTGACATAATCCTGCAGTGTTTTGCGCAGCTCATCAGAAGCGTTCCAGCCTGAAGCCAGAACAACCGTCGCCTTGACGACCTGACCGCGAACCGGATCCGGCTCACCGGTAATCGCGCATTCCATCACTGCAGGATGTTCCATCAGCACACTTTCAACTTCAAAGGGGCCAATCCGATAGCCTGAACTTTTGATGATGTCATCAGAACGACCAACAAACCAGAGATAGCCATCCTCATCTTCCCAAGCCAGATCACCGGTGTGGTAATAGCCATCATGCCAGCAGCTGGCTGTCAGCGCCGGGTCTTTGTAGTATCCATTGAACATCCCGGGGATTTTCCGGTCGCCGACCTGGACACAGATCTCACCGGACTGACCCTGGTTGACCGGTCTTCCCTGGTCGTCCAGCAGGGCGATCGGGTACATTGGTGAAGGTTTGCCCATAGAGCCCGGTTTTGTGTCCATCCAGTAGTTGGTCACAACAGCCAGGGTCATTTCTGTCTGGCCGTAGCCTTCTTTGAGCTCAAGCCCTGTTGCCTCCAGAAAACGATGATAAACCTCCGGGTTCAATGCTTCTCCGGCAATCGTGCAGTGCTGCAG
>JAAYLM010000403.1 GCA_012521915.1 Oscillospiraceae bacterium
CCAAAGACAGGATACAGCTTTGGGACGCTGTAATGCCATACTTTGGTTTCCTCCTTTTCAAGTTCCGAATATGAAGCAGAAGAATAGAGCTTTTCCAGAGCAGTATCTTCGTCAAGGCCGGTTTTCGTGATAATCTCGCTACCAATCCCGTAGATATGGTTTGCAGCACGAGTTCATATTGATTATTCTCCATCATTTTACGGCCCCTAACTGCTGATAGCCTGTTAAGCGGCAACAGGGCAGATATTTTCATTATGGAACAGGATTTGATGATACAGTGCTTCCACCCTTTCTGTGAACATGACCCCATCGGCTGTTAATATATAAATTCTTTCATCGCACAAAAACGATTTCCAACGCTGGCCGCGCCGATTCATCACTGGCTGTCCCGGATCATCACGGTCGCTGTTTTTCATATGTGGGTCTTATCCATCGCTTTTTTCCTGTACAATGGAAGCAGGTGCAGGTCAAGGAATCCTTGACACGACTGGCACATAGGAGACGTTTATGAAACTGGGCTTATTCTCTCTGCCGGCTGAGCTGGCAACCTATCGGGCAGCTGTCGACTTTGCCAAATCCTGTGGCATTGCGGCGATTGAACCTTACTGCGATCGCGAATTCCGTGAGCCTGATGTCGAAGCAGCCAAGCGTCTGGCTGACTATGCAGGCGAACAGGGCATCGCTGTCTGCTGTTTTTCCATGATGACTCATGTGGCAGCTGAAGATAACACAGCAGAGATCGGCCGGTTGAAAAAATACGCGGATGTTGCTGCAGCTATGGGTTCACCGTATCTTCACCATACCTTGCTGCCTGGTTTGAACCACAATTTTCCCCGATTGCCGTTCTCCGCGATCCTGCAGCGGGTTGTCCGGTCTATCCGGGACGTGTATGACTACGCGGAGCAGGCAGGGGTCAAGTGCGTCTATGAGGACCAGGGTTATGTCTTCAATGGCTGCGAGCGTTTCGAACGCCTGCTGGAAGCTGTCAACCGTGACATCGGCGTGGTTGCCGATCTGGGCAATATCTTGTTTGTCGGAGAAAAGCCCGAAACATTTGTCGGCCGTTTCGCACCGTTTATCGACCATGTGCACGTCAAAGATTACCTGTTCAAACACGGTCAGAACGAAATGCCGGGGGCTTGTTGGCTGCAGACACGAGACGGAAATTATCTGCGCGATACGATCATGGGACATGGCAGCATCAACTTTGAACAGGTCTTCCGCATCCTAAGACAAGCAGGTTATCAAGGGTATTATTCACTGGAATACGGCGGCCCGGAGGCCGCCGTCAACGCGATCAAGATGAGCGCTGACAATCTGCGCCGCTTGTATGGTCGGGCTGCTGAACCGCAACGTTAACTGGTATGGACCCGAAAAAAGCATATCGTTTGAAAACAGATCGTCATCTTTGTCATGCTTTGTTGCGTCACGATACCCGTTATTTTCGGCCCAGCAGCTTGCGAAGAAAGGGTTGTTTAATCGATATCGCGCTTTCGGGACATAGTTCCTGGCAACAATAGCAGCGAATGCACCGGTCGTATTGATAGGTTGGAGGCATAAGCTTATTTCCGTCATGCCAGTCGACGGCCTTGGGATCCACAGGACACGCTTGCACACAAACGCCGCAACGGACGCACCGTTCGGCAACAATATAAGGGCGGGATGTCATCAAATTCTTGACCAGCCGCATCCGGTTGTCCTTGCTCGG
>JAAYLM010000404.1 GCA_012521915.1 Oscillospiraceae bacterium
CTGTCTGCAAGTCCGGCCAGAGATCCGATGTCACTCCGGCCACCAGCGCGGCGCCGAAGGCCCCCCCTTCATCGCTGCCGTAAACAGATTGCACCGGCAGCTGGAATGCATCTGCGATAATTTGCCGCCAGAGCGGAATGACAGCACCGGCTCCAGCCAGGACAAGCACACGGGAATCCAACCAGCGCTCCTGGCTGATGGTGATCAGTTCATGAACTAGGCGCAGGGAATAGGCTACCCCTTCCAGAACAGAACGAGCGAAGTGCCCATTGTGATGCAGACTGGTTAGGCCGATAAAAGCACCGCGAGCCTCCGAATCATGAATCGGGCAGCGCTCCCCGGTCAGATAGGGCAAAAAAACAAGTCCATCCGAGCCGGCAGGCACGGCACTTGCCGCTTCATCCAGCAGATGGAAAGCGCTTATGCCTCTTTTTTCAGCCTGATCAACCTCATACCGTCCCAGAGCCTGACGAAACCAGTGATACGAACCGGCTGCTGCTAGTGTGACGCCCATCGCAGTGAAGCGCCCAGGGATGTTGCCACGGAAAACCTGCAGTTTCCCCTCCGGATTGGCCATGAAGGAAGGGGTTCCCATGGCTACAACACCAGAGGTCCCCAACGTGATACCGATACGCCCCGGCTGGATCAACCCAAGGCCTGTTGTGGAAATAACCGCGTCGCCGCCTCCTGCGCTGACGGGAATAACTTGCGGCAGTCCAGTCTTTTCAGCAGCGTCCGCATGTATATTGCCTGAAACATCCGTTGACTCCAGCACCTGCGGCAGCAGGGCTGTATCTATGCGGCATGCCGACATAAGGCCTGTGTGCCATTTGTTGTTACGAACATCATACAGGCCGGTGCCAGACGCATCCGACACATCGGTACAGACTGTTCCGGTCAAACAATAGCGGATATAATCTTTAGGATTGAGGATCAAGTGCGTTCTGGAATAGTTTTCCGGTTCATTTTGCTGCAGCCAACGGATCTTGCCGGCAGTATAGCCGGTCAACATCTGGTTGTTGGTCATCGCCAGCAGGGCAGCTTCGCCACCGGCTAGTTCTGTCAGTTCGCGGCATTGCTTTTCTGTTCTCTGATCATTCCAGAGAATAGCCCTGCGTACCACCTGCATGTGATTGTCCAGCGCTACCATGCCATGCATCTGCCCGGATAGGCCGATCCCGGCTATCCGGGCATGTCGACAGGCTGGCAAAACCTTTTGCAGCGCTTGAATGGTGGCCGACCACGAGTCAGCCGGATCCTGTTCTGTCCAGCCAGCTTGCGGCGTATAAAGCGGGTATGCTGCAATCGCGGATTGGATGATGCTGCCTTTTTCTGATAACGCTAGAACCTTAACACCTGTTGTCCCGACATCAATACCGATCACACACTTTTCTGCCATGCGAGGCTCCCTTCACATGCCATCACCTTTACTCGATGCTTTTATCGTCAGGAATGGCCTGGTAAACACCTGACAACATCGCCCTATAAAAGCTTCATCCGGTAAACATCATCTGGTTGATCAGGTTTTCCAGATACTCCTGATGGCCACTGCCTGTTGCCACATCACCCTTAACCAGAACATAAGCTTCCAGATCAGAGATGGTCGCCGTACCGTCCAGAATACGCTTGCCAATGCCCTCCTGCCAGCTGGCATAACGTTCCTGTATAAAGCGGTCCAGCCTTCCGTCCCGGATCACACGGTCAGCCAGTTTCAAGCCCAGGGCAAATGTATCCATACCGGCTATGTAACCATGGAAGATATCCGCAAGATTGCTGGACGCGCGTCTGGTTTTGGCATCAAAGTTCAATCCGCCCAGCTTGAATCCGCCGTCTTTCAGCACCTCAAACATGCACCAGGTCGCTTCATAGACATTGGTCGGAAACTGGTCTGTGTCCCAGCCCAACAGCTGATCGCCCTGATTGGCGTCAATCGAACCCAGCATGCCGTTAACACGGGCGGTTCTCAGTTCGTGTTGAAAACTGTGTCCGGCCAGGGTGGCATGGTTGGCTTCGATATTCAGCTTGAAATCCTTATCCAGACCATACTGGCGCAAAAACCCAATCACGGCTGTGGCGTCAAAATCATACTGATGCTTGGTCGGCTCTTTAGGTTTCGGCTCAACATAAAAGTCTCCCTGGAAGCCGATGCTGCGGCCGTAATCGACAGCCATACGCATCAATCGGGCCAGGTTATCCAGCTCAAAGGCCATGTTGGTGTTGAGCAGCGTTTCATAACCTTCCCGGCCACCCCAGAAAACATAACCAGCTCCATGCAGCTGAACCGTCAATTCCAGGGCTTTCTTCACCTGGGCAGCAGCAAACGCGAACACATCGGCTGAACAGGCGGTTGCCGCGCCATGCCGATAGCGAGGATGAGAAAACAGGTTGGCTGTGCCCCAGAGTACTTTTTTTCCGTACTCCTTCTGCAGCTCCGCTAAAAGCGAGGCCATTTCATCCAGCCTTTTATTGGTTTCAGCAAGATGGTCAGCTTCCGGTGCGATATCCCTGTCGTGGAAGCAATAATAATCAAGGTCAAGCTTGTCCATCAGTTCAAAGGCAGCCAACGCCTTATGGCGGGCTTGCTGCATGGGGTCACTGCTGCCATACTTTTTGGAGACGGTGCCGACACCGAACATATCGGAACCTTCCGCAACCATAGTATGCCAGTAGGACATGGCAAAGCGCAGGTGTTCACGCATGGTCCGGCCTGCGATAAGCGCTTCCGGGTTGTAATGGCGAAAAGCCAGCGGGTTGTCTGTAGCAGCGCCTTCGTAGCGGATTTTACCAACTTCCGGATAAAAGTCTTTCATTCCATGTGCCTCCATCGTTCAGGCGATCTACCGTCCGTTTTGTTATCAGCGGGCAGCACGGACCGGGTTATGCAACGCACCAATGCCCTCAATGCTGACGATTACATCATCGCCGTCCTGCATTGGCCCGACGCCGGCAGGCGTCCCTGTGGACACCACATCGCCGGGAAGCAGGGTCATGCAGGTGGTAATGAAGGCAATCAGTTCGCTGATCGGCCAGATCTGGTTGGCTGTTGACGACTCCTGTTTTACTTTTCCGTTCAAGCGTGTCCGGATCGTCAGATGGCCCGGATCCACTTCATCGGTGACCAGCGGCCCGATCGGGGCAAAGCCATCAAAGCCTTTCGCACGGATCCATTGACCGTCACGGGCCTGGATGTCGCGTGCCGTCACATCATTAAGGCAGGTATAGCCCAGAATATAGTCTTTTGCTTCAGCAGCACTGACATGAAAGGCAGTGCGGCTTATGACAGCGGCAAGTTCACACTCGTAATCTACTTGGCGGCTGATCTCAGGCGGAGGCAGTATGATCGGGCTTCCCGGATCGTTAACAGAGGTGGATGGTTTAATGAAAATAATGGGTGTCTCTGGCACCGCGCTGTCGAACTCCTCGATGTGATCACGATAATTCTTGCCAATTGCAACAATCTTCCCCGGTTCGCAAGGCGCCAGTAAACGCACTGCTTTAAGCGGAACCGGCTGACCCAGCGGAACACCGCGCAGATAGGGTGCGGCGGTCAGCGGTTGAATCAAATCGTCGGTCAGCAGCATACCCCAGTACTGTACATCGCCATGAGCATAACGGACATAACGCATGGTATCCCTCCTGTGTGTTGTGTTGAACCTGTTCTCCCGGTTCGATGCTTCCGGCAGATTGCCAAGCCTCTTGTGTCTATTTCTAACTCAGCAGGTCAATTTATCGACCAGCTGACGCACCTCGGTTTGCAGGGTCTCATAGTCGCCTGACTGCAAGTGTTCGCTACTAACCAGCGCACTGCCCAAACCAACGGCGATACAGCCGGCATGCAGCCAGTCAAGCGCGTTCTCTGCCGTAATACCGCCTACGGCGATTATGTTCAAGTCGTCCAGTGGTGCCAGGATGTCTTTTAGATAGCCAAGACCCATTCTGGCGGCCGGAAAAAGCTTGAGTACTGAAACACCAGCGTTCACAGCGGTCATCATCTCTGTCGGGGTCAGCACACCAGGTATGACAGGGCAGTCTGCCTCCTGCGCGACCCTAACCACCTGCAGGTCAAGATTCGGGGTTACCAGGAAACGAGCGCCGGCTGCCAGAGCTTCCCTTGCCCTTGCCGGGGTGCTGACTGTCCCAGCACCGATGATCAGACGATCAGAGAAATGCTCCCGGGCCTGCGCGATCTGCCTGGCCGCGGCAGCTGTGTTCATGGTAATCTCGATCAGTTGAATGCCCGCCTGGGCCAGCGCACGAAACACAGGAATCAGCTGGTCTTCTGGCAGATGGCGCAGAATCGCGATGATCCGCCGGCGTCTGATCATGTCACAAAAGTTTGTGTCAAGCTGTTTCATAGGCTTATTCTACCACTCCGCGACGCTGCCGTCAGCCTGCCTCCAGACAGGATTCTTCCAGTCATGGCCGGTTTTAGCCCGTTCCCGCACGACCTGTTCATTCATGGTAATGCCCAGTCCGGGTTTTCGCGGCAGCTGGACATATCCATTTTCAAAAGTAAAATCTGCTGCGTCTTCCAAATAATCCAAGAGGTCATTTTCGACATTGTAATGGATGCCCAGGCTTTGTTCCTGGATAAACGCATTGGGCGAACAGGCATCAACATTCAGGCAGGCAGCCAGGGCGATGGGACCCAAAGGACAGTGTGGCGCCAGGGCCACGTCATAGGCTTCGGCCATAGCCGCGATTTTCCGGCATTCGAGAATACCGCCGGCATGAGAGACGTCCGGCTGGATGATATCCACATAGCCGTCCTGCAGTATCTGTTTGAAACCCCAGCGGGTATAAAGACGTTCACCAGTGGCAATGGGGATGGCTGTTAGCGCAGCTATGTCGCGCAAGGCTTCCAGGTTTTCCGCCAACACCGGTTCCTCGATGAACATGGGGTGAAAAGGCGTCAGCGACTGGGCAAGCACCTTGGCCATCGCTTTATGGACGCGCCCGTGGAAATCAATCCCAATGCCCAGCTCAGGACCGCCGGCTTCCCGAACGGCAGCGACACGGGCCAGTACGGCATCAACTTTGGCAAAACTGTCAATGTAGTGCATTTCTTCGGTTGCGTTCATCTTTACAGCTTGAAAGCCGCTAGCCACCTGGGCCAACGTGCTGGCGCGCACATCATCCGGCCGATCCCCGCCAATCCAGTTATAGACCTGGACGCGGTCGCGGCAGGCTCCGCCCAGCAGCTCATACACAGGAACACCATAGAGCTTGCCTTTGATATCCCACAAAGCCTGCTCAATTCCGGACAAAGCCGACGTCAGCACTGGACCGCCTCGATAGAACCCCCCCCGGTAGATGGTCTGCCAGATATCCTCGATCCGCCGCGGGTCCCTTCCTTCCAGATAAGGCCAGCATTCACGTACGCAGGCGGCCACAGTGGCCGCCCGTCCCTCCACGACAGGTTCTCCCCAGCCGACATAGCCGTCATCGGTTTCCAGCCTTAGAAAAAGCCAGCGCGGCGGTACTTTAAAAAGCTCATAGTGAATCAGTTTCATAGGACCTCCCCGGCTAACAGCCTGTCAGGCGCTGAGCCTGGTTCCGACCAGGGTAACCGCAGCAGATCAGCGCTGGACGCGACCTGAAGCGTCACCTGGCATCAATTTTTCCACTTCAGCGGCAGTCACCCGGTTAAAGTCTCCCGGAATGGTATGTTTGAGACAACTGGCTGCTGTCGCGAACTCAATGGCCCGGCGGGTATCCGTTTCGGTCAGCAGCCCATGGATCAGACCACCGCAGAAAGCATCACCGCCGCCAACACGGTCGACGATATGACGGATCTCATAACGGCAGCTGCGATAAAACGCCTTTCCATCATGCAGGCATGCTGACCAGTTGTTGTGGTCAGCGCTGATGCTTTCACGCAGGGTGATGGCTACCAGAGCGAGATTGGGATATTGTTCCAGAACGCTTTCAGTCAGGGTGGCATAGGCTGATTCAGATATCTCACCGGAAGCTACATCACTCGCCACATCAATACCCAGGCTCTTCTGGCAATCTTCTTCATTGCCGACGAGCACATCGGCCAGCGCTGCCAGACTCGGCATCACCTCAGATGCTTTTTTGCCCCAGTTCCACAATTTGGCCCGGTAATTCAGATCCAGCGAGATTTTCACGCCCAGGTTACGGGCTGCTTTCATGGCCGCGATGCTGGCCGCGGCACAGGATTCGCTGATGGCCGGTGTTATGCCGGTGAGATGCAGCCATTCAGCATCCTTCAGCAAGACCGGCCAATTGAAATCAGACGGCCCGGACAAAGCCATACAGGATTGATCCCGGTCATAAATGACTTTAGAGGGGCGCTGGTTTGACCCGGCTTCCACATAATAGACGCCCATACGTCCCGGGCAACGCCTGACATCGGTCACATCAACCGCGAAACGGCGCAACTCTGCCAGGCAGGCATCAGCGATTTCATTTTGTGGCAAAGCGGTTATAAAACCGGCCTGGTGGCCAAATCCGGCCAGAGACACGGCTACGTTGGCTTCTCCACCGCCAAAGGTCATTTCCAGCAGTCCGCTCTGGCCTAAACGTTCGTGGCCTGGCGACTTAAGGCGAACCATGATTTCTCCAAAGGTTAAAATTTTCTTAGACATAGATCATTCCCCCCAGACAACCTTCTATCAGCTTTGACTGGTTCGAGCCAGTGTAATTTCATGCAGAAAAGCACGTGCTGTTGTCGTGATGTCCGTATATTTTCCGGTTTTAGCGCCTCCTGTTAAGGCACTGCCAACACCCAATGCAACGGCTCCGGCTCTGATCCATTCAGCCGCGTTGGCCACCGTCACGCCACCCGTCGGCATGATGCGCGCCTGGGGTAACGGTCCGCGGACGGCTTTAATCATAGCCGGGCCGAAAAGCTCACCTGGAAAAAGCTTGATCAGATCGGCACCACTGCGCATCACCTCAACCATTTCCCTGATGGTCATGGCTCCGGGCATTACGGCAATCTGGTAGGTCTGGCAAAGGCGGACCGTATCTGCATCAAAACAAGGGCTGACAACATAGGCAGCACCACTGAGAATCGCCTGGCGGGCAGTTTCGGCATCCAGAACCGTCCCTGCTCCGATGATGATATCTTCAGGTTTGTACTGCGTGCTTAACTGCTCGATGACACGGCCTGCTCCAGGTACGGTATACGTTATCTCTATCGCTGCCACACCACCGGCGATACAGGCATCAACAATGCGCATCGCCTGATCAGTGCTTTCTGCCCTGACGACAGCGACAAGACCACAGGATGTTATTTTCTGCAAAATTTGCTGTTTATTCATGGATTCCTCCTGATCTGTTAACGCAAACCGGATAAGTGTTACGCAACGGCATATCCCTGTGCCAAAGACAACAGCCTGACTAGTTCTCGTTTCTGTTCAAACTAAAGACACAGGCTGGATTCTCCGGGTCATAAGGCTTGCCTTCCAGGTAGTCATCGATAGCCTTAGCTGCTTTCTTTCCCGCGCCCATCGCCAGAATAACCGTTGCTGCTCCGGTCACCGCGTCACCACCGGCATAAACACCGGGTATACTGGTCGCCATGGTTCCTTCCTAAGCAACAATCCCGCCCCAGGCCTGGGTGGCCAAATCCGGTGTCGCCGCAGTGATCAGCGGACTGGGACTCTGGCCGATCGCGACGATCACATTGTCCACCGGCAGCTCAAATTCGGATCCCTGTATGGCTACAGGCCTTCTGCGGCC
>JAAYLM010000405.1 GCA_012521915.1 Oscillospiraceae bacterium
CAAATCCATCGGCAACTACACTATTTCTATAGTCCGTAATCTGGGGAAACTTCTATTAGATTATCATCGATTATAAGTTTCCCCATCTTCCGGACTATAGGCCTCAGTCAGGTATAGGATTCTTTCTGGGGCGACCTCTTGGGCGCTTCAGCTTGCCGGCTTCCGGACTTTTCGGCGGACGGCCTCTTTTTTTCGGAGCTGGCTTCGGAGCCGGAGTCGAAAGGCCAAGCGCTTCAAGTTCATCAAATACGGTGTTCAGGGTGTGAATCCAGTAGCCATCATCGCTTGCCGGATGTTGGGGTGCATCGGCTCTTCTCCATGCGGAGGACAGGTCATCCATCATATCGTGATAGGACATTTTTTCCAGCAGACCTGCATTTCTGGCTTTCCGGATCATACGGCAGGTCGCGACAGTCGCGATGAAATTGATAAATTCTGACCCGATCAGCGAAAAATCGCCCTGAACGTTGGTCTGGTTCAGGCATTCATCGCTCTTGTAACGGTTGAATACAAGCTCCAGCAACCAGCGATCTTCATAGCACAGGTACACTGTTTTCGGGGGCAGATCCTGATCAGACTCGAAAACGATCACGCCAAAGGTCTCTTTCCGCTTGGTATAATCAGCAACATTGAAATCCTGGCCCTTTTCTGCCCGGGTCAGGTATCCGGCCTCTTCCGCTGCTGCTTTCTGCTGGTCTTTAAACGCATAAAGATACCGGCCTCCCTTGATGGCGCATTTCTTATACATGATGTGCTTCCCGATGCCCGGCAGAACCCCGTCATAGTCAAGCATGTGATTGTTCCCGATGCGCGTGTCGTTGCGTTTGATGGGAGTCAGAAAATGCAGGTCAGGACGTTCCCGGAGTTCGTTTTGGATGCGGCTCGGGGGAAAGCCCTTATCTGCCACGATAATCCCTTTGCGAATGTCATGATCGCGGATGAATGCCGGGTAGGAACTGGCATCGATGCTGTTTCCGGGAAAAACTTCAGCACAAATCGGCTCCATCAACTCAATGTCATAGGCATAGAGCACAGAGACATCCTGACAGCCCTTGATCCGGGCCTTGTATGAAAAAGCCGAGAGATCGTTCACCGTGCTGGTATCCTGTTTCAATGTGCCGTCAATCGCCAGATGGTGGTCTGCGGCAACGGCGGCCAACCGCTTTTGGTAATACTGCCTTCGCTTCTGGCCGTCCTGGCCAACTCTTTGCAGCAGCCTGCAGACAGCGTTGGGGGAAAGCGCTGCTCCCGGATAATCAACGCGGACGAATGTGCGGTTGTAATGCGTCGAGAGGCGGGAACACGCTATGGCTGGCCGGATGACCCGTAAGGTGGCGATGGCCATGATCGCATAGGCATCCTGCGCCGGGTATACATCAAGCAGGTCGGTCAGCATATCCGCAGTGACGGACTTGACCAGCGCCGAGGCACCGTATGACAGCATATCGGGTCCCTGTGATGCCGTCGCTGCCTGGATGGGAACAAAGCGCAAATCAATGATGTGGCCAATCACCCGCCCGTTTCTGGGCTGCGGATTGCCGCCGGCAACATACTTGACGCTGGCCCTTTCACGGACGGCGTAACGTTTGGGTCCATCTCTTCCGCTATCATCCACAATCGTGTTCTTGGGTCTTTCAACTTGCCTGACACTGAGTGGAACCGCCATAAAAACACCCCCTTATATATAGTCCATCATACGCCTATTAGGACTATATTTCAAGGGTTTTCATGACATTCCGGCAAGAATCGTCGGCTTGAAACGGGTCGGATTTCCTGCCTGGCAAGTAAAAAGCCGGCAAAAAGCAGCTGATCAGCAGCTGCTTCATGCACCAGATGCCAAATCCATCGGCAACTACACTATTTCTATAGTCCGTAATCTGGGGAAACTTCTATAGGATTGTAATTTGGTTCTGGTGCAAAAATCTTATTAGACACACCTTTTCGGTTATTCAGGTATTTTATTCGATCTCCATCTCCAGCTTCGTGTTCAGCAACTCAAACAATGATAAATGACCTTTGAATAAACATCGATTTGAAGATAAATATGGCAATATTAAACAATGGTTCGATGATTTTGACTCATATGAGG
>JAAYLM010000406.1 GCA_012521915.1 Oscillospiraceae bacterium
AGGCGCAAAGGTTCTTCAATAAAAAAACAGGTTTCCGCCTGCAAAGCATAGTCCAGCACACCAGCCGCATCTGGATAAATCAAACCCAGCCAACGGTCCAAGGCGGCAAAATGCATCCGATTATCAACACGCTCCGCATCGTGCCGGGTCATTCTTTCCATCTGAGCCAGTGGTTCTGCTTCGGCCGCGTTAGCTCTGGCCTGGCGGACGGCCTGTCTGCCAGCCTGCAGGATATTTTCCGCCAGACGGTCTTTTTCCTTCCAGTCAGGCAGGACTTCCCGGACAGGAGGCAGTTCTATTTTATCAAGCATGGTGCTGGAACGCTGTGTATCCGGATCAAAAAGCTTGATCGCGTCTATTTCCTGATCGAAAAAGGATAACCGAATACCTCTGCCGGGCTGACCGTCCTCTGCAGACGGCAGAACGACATCGATGATATCACCACGCCGGGCGAACTGGCCGGGACCGTCTGTCAGACGCATGTGCTCATAGCCATTCTGCAGAAGCCGGTCAACCAGCTGATCCGGGTCGATGACAGCGCCCAGATGGCAGCTGATCATATGCTGGCGCAGTCGATCAGGGGATGGCAGCTTTTGCAGTATGGCGCTGGCCGGCAGGATCAAGGCTGCGAAGTCTCCCGAGAGCAATCGGCTGAGCAACGCGATGCGTTGCTGCTCTGATTCGTGGCTGACCGCGTCAGCGTCTTCCAGATTAAGCTCGCGTGCTCTGAAAACAAGCACAGGCTGATCCGTCAAAGCTGCCAGGTCAGCAGCTGCTGTCCTGGCACGCAATTCATCGGGAACGATCAGGCATGGCTTTCGATCCAGGGCATTGGCGGTGAACCAGGCCAGCCATGTTTTCATGGCGTCCGGCAAACCTGCCACATTAAAAACCTGTTCATGATTCTTACGTAACGCCCCAATCAGACCCGAGTACTGTCTGTCTGCCAAATGCTTACGATTTATTATTTCACCATGTTCTCGCTGCATAATAAGCCCCTATGCCATTTCTGACTTTCTCCTGCCTGATACGCAATCCTGGTTTCCGCCCGCCGTCTGCCCTTCAGCGCTTGTTAAAGGTCCTCATAGCGCTCTCGATGCCTTCATGGATAACCGTACAGACTGACGCTGCAGCCAGGTTAAGGGTTTTGTCCCATTCAGCCGCAGATTCTGCCGGTATCCGCGACAGCACATAATCAGCCAGGTCCCACTGTTCCGGCTTGGGACCGATACCAATGCGGATGCGGGGAAAGTCCTGCGTGTTCAAACAGCTGATCAAGGAGCGCATGCCATTATGCGTTCCTGGACCGCCACCCATGCGGTTACGCAAAGCGCCCAGAGGCAGATCAATGTCATCATATACCACCAGGATCCGTTCCGTTGGGATCTGATAATATCTGGATGCCGCCTGAACCGCTTCCCCGCTCAGGTTCATGTATGTAAGCGGCTTCAGGAGCAGGCAGAAGGTTTGTTCATACTGCCATTCAGCTGTTAGGCTACGAAACCGGATCCGGTCAATGGACAGCTTCTGCTGACGCGCTATCCTGTCCAAGACCTGGTAGCCACTGTTATGCCATGTTTGCTCGTATTGCCGTCCCGGGTTTCCCAGGCCGGCTATGATCCATCGCTCAATTGCCACGCGGTTCTCCTGTTGTGCTGCCTAAAACGGCACCAAATAACGCCACAAAACCTCCATAGAGGGGTCTTGCGGTCAGTTGCTGTTTAAGGCGTCTTCTTATTCCAGGCTTATTATAACAGATCCGTCAATAAAGCATGTGGATAATTCTATCCACATGCTGTTGATAATGTGGATAACCCTGTGTATAACCCTATCCTATGTTTCACGCGTCATCATTCTGTAACGAGTCTGTAATGCTTGTTTCACGGTATCGCCTAGCCAGGCTATACCAAACAGCCTGTGCATGCGCCACGACACGAAACAGCCCATTCCTGCTACTTTTACCGGAGTTTGAACGAAGGAGGCTTGCTGTGCGGGAACATATATTCCGGTCTGCATCCTGTGGATAAACTGGCAGGTCTCAATGGCCAGCGAGGGCGCTAAACTGGCTTTGATACAATTGGTGATAATGACCTGGCTGATCAACCAGCTCGTTATGAGTTCCGATCTGGGCGATCTGACCTTCAACAATAACCAGAATACGGGTTCCATTCTTGATTGTGGAAAGCCGATGGGCAATGATAAACGATGTACGGCCTGTCATCAGCCGGTCAAGGCCTCGCTGCAGTGCTTTCTCAGTCTGGGTGTCAATACTGGCTGTCGCCTCGTCAAGAATAAGGATCCTGGGGTCTGCCAGCAAGACGCGCGCAAACGAAATCAGCTGGCGCTCCCCTGACGAAACACTGGTGCCCTGGTCGTTGATCACCGTCTGGTATCCTTGTGACATGCGCATGATGAATTCGTGGGCATGAACCGCTTTCGCGGCTGCGATGCATTCTTCATCACTGGCTTCGAGACGCCCGTAGCGGATATTGTCCATGATGGTCCCGGAGAACAGGAAAGGTTCCTGCAACATGATCCCCATTTGTGTACGCAGGGAATCGAGTGTCACACGATCAACCGAATGGCCGTCTATGGTAATCGTACCGGAAGTAATGTCGTAGAAACGGCAAAGCAGGTTAATGACCGTTGATTTGCCGGCGCCCGTCGGACCTACCAAAGCGATGGAGTCGCCTGGTTCTACGTCGAAGGAAACATTGTCAAGCACCACTTGACCAGGACCATACGAAAAAGTAACCTGATTAAAGGATACCTGGCCTTTGATTTGAGGCAGGGGTACAGCGTCCGTTTTGTCCTCAATAACAACCGGCTCATGCAAAAATTCAAAAATGCGTTCGATATATGCAGCAGAATTGAGCAGCGCGTTGAAGAAGTTGGCCAGATTGTTAACCGGCAGCCAGAAACGCCAGACATACCCAACAAACGCAACAATGGCACCAACAGAGACAGGATCCCCATTTGCCTGGCGCAGCCAAAGTGCACCGGCCGCATACAGCAAGGCTACCGTCGCGTTGGAAACAGTATCCACAAAAGGCCACATGATCATATTGAGCAAAGATGAACGCAGCCAGCTGCGCCGGTATTCCGTTATCAGGCGATGATAGATGCCGCGATTAAAAGCCTCGCGGGCAAAAACCTGGGTAACCTTCATGCCAATCAGGCTTTCCTGGGTGTATGCGTTCAGATTGGCGTTTTTGCGAGACAGATACTGCTGCGCCCTTCTCTGGGCATTCTTCAGGAGCATGATCCCCAGTAGCAGAACAGGCAGGCCAGCAAGGGCGTACAAGGTCAGCAAAGGGTCGACAAGCAACATGTAGAGAACAATGATCGCCAGGCTGAGCAGATCCACCAGGGAATTAACCAGGCCATTCGAAATCAAGTCGCTGACTGTGTTGACATAGTTGACAATACGTACCAGTATCTTACCGTGCGGCCGGTCATCAAAATAGTTGAAGGGCAGCTGCTGCAGGTGGCGAAACATGTCGAGGCGGATATCATGAATGATGTTCTGCCCGACATAGTTCATGTTACGCATACGATAAGCTGTCATCAGGGCGACAAAGGCGACGATCAGGGTATACACCACAGACAACATCACCAGACCCCAGATGTTGCTGGCCGGGATCATGACATTGATTGCCTGCATCAGCATGATAGGTGCCAGCAAATTGAGCGCGCTGGCGACAATCATGACCGCAAAGGTCTTGCTCAGCTGACGTACATAAGGTCTTGTATAATGCAGCAGGCTCTTGAACTGGCTGAAATTGAAGGGCGTTTCCAGTGATTCATCTATATCATATCGATTTCGCGCCATCAGGTACTCGCCTCCCTTCCGCCTCATCAGTTGGAATCGCTGAGCTGAATTCTGCCATCTCCGCAGGGGTCAGACCAGCCTGGGTTGCGAAAACGTCAAAATAAACGCCTTTAATGGCCAGCAGCTGCTCGTGTGTCCCTTGTTCGATAACACGACCCTGATCAAGGACAATGATCTGATCGGCGTGGCGGACCGACGAAATGCGGTGGGCAATGATAAAAACGGTGCAGTCGTGCAGGTTTTCGGCAAGGGCTCGTTGTATTTCGTGCTCAGTCTCCATATCCACCGCGGATGTGGTGTCATCCAGAATCAGAATCCTGGGTTTGATGACCAGCGCTCTGGCCAGGGCAATACGTTGCCTTTGCCCGCCGGACAGGCCGACACCGCGTTCACCGATGATGGTGTCATAACCATCAACGGTTTTTCGGATAAAGCTGTCGGCCATAGCCGTCCTGGCCGCTGTTTCGACCTCAGATTGTTCAACTTCCGGCACCCCGTAAGCGATGTTGCCCTCGATGGTGTCGGAAAATAGGAAAACATCCTGCATGACCACGCCGATGTTGCGGCGCAGTTCCTGCAGGCTATAATCACGCACATCAACATCATCAATCAGGATCGCACCAAAAGTCGTGTCATATAAGCGGGGTATCAGGTTGATCAGGCTTGTTTTGCCTGATCCGGTCAGGCCGATGATGCCGACAGTCTGGCCGGGCTCAACCAGCAAGTTGATATTTTGCAAACTGGGCTGTAGCGCATGACCTTTTCGTTCGCCATATGTAAACGTTACATCGCGGAATTCCACTTTGCCTTTTATATCCGCTCGCTGTGCCTGCTCGATGACGTCTTGTTCCCTTAATGCAACCTCATCGTCGTTTTCCGTGTTTTTATTGGTTGGCTGACTGATGCGGGGGCGCTCCAGGAATAAATCGATGACCTTAAGTGCCGAAGCTGCATACCGCTGTATTTCATTCATCAGGTTTCCTGTCTGACGCATCGGCTGAGTCAGCACAAAAAGCAGGCCGTTAAAGGTTACCAGACCACCCAGGCTCAGTTGACCGCGGATTACCAGTATGCCGCCGACCAGGATGACCGGAACCGTCAGCAAGTTGGCAAGAGCGTCCAAAGCAGGCAGAAAACGCACCACAACACTGTTATGCTTTCTGTTGGCGTCACGGTAAGTGATATTTTCCTTCTCGAACTTCTCTTCTTCAAATAGTGAACGGGCGAAAGCTTTAACCACACGATTGCCGGCGATATTCTGCTGAACCACTGAGTTGAGACGGGAAAACGCCTCTCTTATCTCGCTCCAGACCGGACGAACCGTGCGACCGAGGCGATAGGTCATGATAAAGATAACCGGACTGATCAATAAAGCGACCAGGGCGAGTTTCCAACTTACGGTAAAAATATAGAGTGAACCAAAAATGAAAAGGAATATGCTGTCGACACTGGCATACGCTGTATGGGCGATAAAATGGCGCACCATGTCCACATCACCGGTCATCTTGGCCATGATGTCACCAATGCGGGAACGATTATAGAAGGTCGCATCAAGATTCTGCAGATGCCGGTAAAGATTCTCTCGGATACGCATAACGGCACTTTGTGAACAATATTCGAACTGGTAGCGGAAAAGAACAGCCATCATCGATCGCAACAAGGGGACCAGGATCAACAAGGCGACATAGCGCGGCAGCATGTCCAGGCGCCGTTCACTCAGCACATGATCGACCATCAAGCCCGTTACGGTTGCCGGGATGACGCTGGAGG
>JAAYLM010000407.1 GCA_012521915.1 Oscillospiraceae bacterium
GTGCCGATTCGGTGGTCATGATGAACTATGGCCTTCATGCGGACTGTCTGAATCTGGATGAGATCAGCGCAGACTGGCCGGGCTGGATGGCGGAGACGTTTGAATCGGCTTATGCCGGAACAAAGGTCATGTTCCTGAACGGCTGTGAAGGCGATGTGGGCTCGACCCATGTATTCCCGTCGGGCGGCGATATGAACGACACCCTCATTTCGTTTGATAGCGAGATGAAGAGTCCGGGCATGGCAAAATTCATAGGCCGCGCGTTGGCAGGGTCGATCCTGCAGGTGTACGACAAGGCAGAATTTGTGGATGTGGACACGATCAATACGACAAGCATGACCGTGCAGATACCGGCGAACAAGGCGGATCCGAAGGATCTTCCGCTGGCAAGAAAATACAAAGAGCTGCACGATGCCGGGAAAGACAGCGAGATCCCGTATACGGCCATGCAGTTGACAACTGTCTTGGCTGAATCGTCCCGGATGCTTAGGCTGGAGATTGGTCCGGATTCGTTTGAACTGACCCTGACGGGTGTCCGGCTCGGCCCGGTTGCGCTGGTGGGCATCCCTGGTGAACCGTTTACAGATATCGGCAGGCAGATCAAGAAGGCAGAAGGCTGGAAGTGCATCTTGACGATGAGCCTGACCAACGGTTCAGAGGGTTATTTCCCGATGAAGGAAGCATTTGATGAGGGCGGTTATGAGGCAAAGTCTTCCAGCTACAAGAGCGGAGTTGCTGAGAGAATCATTGATGCCGGCATCGCAATTCTGAACGAGTTCAAATAACAATAAACCATGAGAGCAAACGAGCCTTGCGGGATTCCGCAGAAGCGCGGTACCGCAGGGCTCGTGTTTCAGAAGGACACGAGATAAGCCTGTCTGCTGCATTTAGTTCACCGCGAAGATGTTCAGGGAAAGAGCATGCTCAAGTTTCAAGTCCTCTGGGAGAATGAACCGGTATAAAAGACCATGATAATTGGATTAAGCCCATGGGATTTCTTCCGTTATGGATCTTGGTTGTATCCATCATAATCTGCATCATTTTGTCAATCTGCTTTTTGACCGATCCCAAAGAAGATCAGGAAAAAATGATGGCCGATCCACAAGATACACAGCCTTCCATCCGAAACATACGCGTTTGTCCTGTACAGATGAGTACTTCGTGCTACTTCAATAAAGTTATCTCATTGATTTGAGCTAACATGTTTCCACAAAGCACCGATCACATTCGTTCTCATGGTTTCGTCGTTCCTTGCGTTGAATGCGCGGCTGATACACGCGTGGTCACTTCTCCTTGTTCCGGGATTGTCGTTGCCGCGGGCGAATCCAGGCCAATGCTTTTTTCGAGCGTTCCCTGCGTCAAAACATAATCCCGGAAAGCCGAGACTTCCTCTTCGCCGATATAGAATGACTGCAGCGACCAAAGGATATTGGTTGTCAGATATCCATTGTCAAAAAGGACGATCCCGATATTGCTTTGGCCGGCCGGCGCGTAATCGATGCTGATGCTCAGGACTTCCCAGCCCAACTTGTCACGGGCAGCTTCGCCCTCATTGACGATGTCCGTCCGTCCCAGCAGCCGATCCCAGACAACACCCGGATCAGGCAGGCTGTAATATTCCCAGCGGAGCAGATCCTTTTGGGCATCGCCCTGCCAGACAGAGCGTATGAATGTATTATTGATCTTCAGATGCTCCGGCAAATCCAGGCGGTTGATCAGATCAGCCAGCGTCTTGAACGTATTGGTTGAGTTAAAGGATCCATAGTAACCGTCATATCCTTCATAGCGGACCGCCACGACGCATTCCGGATCAATATCCCGTATCCGGTAAAACGCCGCGCCAATCTCATACGTTTTATCTGTATAGATATCGTATCCGGTCAGCCGCAGGCTGCCTAGTTTGGTTTCGATCAGATTTTCGTCAAGTTCACGGACACTGCTCCGGTACTCGATCCCGTTGATCACGGCTCCGCCGATGTATTTTTCAAATACCTCCAGCTCTTCCCACTTGGGCGTCACTTTCGTCGCTTCAGTTGTTGCCATCGATGTAGGCAATGTTGTATTCGTCGGGTTAGCGCCAGGCCCGAGCTTTGTCCAGACAAAAGAGGCAGCGATGACGAGGACAACAACGGCCGCAGCCATGAGCGCTTTCTGCCAGGCCGGACGGACCGTCAAACGGGTGGCCGGTCGCAAGGCCTGTTGGTCAGGGCTGACAGCTGCTTCAGCCAATTTGTCATCGTCGATCAGGCTGATCATTTTCTTGAGTTCTTCGCGATTCATCTATATTCCTTCTTCCTCAATCCATGTACGCAGCTTATGTCTCGTGCGAAACAGCATCGATTCGACCTTGCTTTTGCTCATCCGGTAGCGCTTCATGATCTCTTTGACTGAATCGAAATACCAGTAGCGTCGGACAAACACCTGTCTGGGCTCTGCATCAAGCGTGTCCAGGAAACGGTTGATGCAGTCCGCAAGCTGGTCATCAGCGAAATTTCTGTCATCCAAATCGCCTGAGGCCAGACACTCTTCCAGTTCCTCAAAGGACATGGCGACAGCCGGATTACGCTTGGATGCATGGATCATCTGGTATTTTCTGAGCGAAAGATTACGGGCGATCCGGCAGAGGTATGCAGATAAAACGCGCGGTCTGGCCGGCGGAATGGCATTCCAGGCGCCCAGGTACGTGTCGTTCACGCATTCTTCGGCATCTGCTGGATTGTGCAGAATATTTCTGGCGATATGGTAAAATAATTTACCATACTTCAGCTCCGTTTCCCTGATCGCCTGTTCTGACCGGTTCCAGTAAAGCTCGATGATCGAATGATCTTCCACAAGTCTGTCTCCTTTGTATTTGAAGGCCTTCATCTATTATGTACGAAAACGAAGGCTTTTGCTTGCATCGGACCGGAGAACGGAAAACAGACAAAAATTTCCCGTATGATGTACTAGGCTGAACGATCATCTTTTTGTCATAGGGAAGTGTGAGTATTTTTTATTTTGCGCATCAGTCGGATGAATAGGTATACAGCAATACTGGGACTTGACTTTCTGGACTTGACGCCTAACTCAATGTTTGACAATATATGCAGCGAATAAGATAATTTCAATAATGAAAAGTTTAAAAAGGGATTGATCGCAAAGCATGGCGATGTAGCGAATGCCTGAAAACCAGTAGCAGGCAAACACAGTCGGAGGTGCAATATGGCAATTAACTCCAGGCATGTTTTCGGTGCTGAAATCCAGTATTTCCGTACAGACCCGCGCTATTGGCGCTCAATACTCATGGCATTCAAATCAGCCGGTCTTCAGTGTGTTACCACCTATGTTCAGTGGGGCACACATGCAGTAGGCGAGACTGATGCTGATCATCCAGCTGGTGTGCTCGATTTCACTGGAGAAACGAATCCAAGGCTGAACCTCATCGGCTTCCTGGATCTTATTGAGGAACTGGAACTGGATCTGAATTTCCGCTGCGGACCTTTCTGTTGTAACGAAATGGTATACGGCGGCTATCCATCCTGGTTGGTCATTGGTGATCCCAACCTCATGGTTTGGGATTATCAGAAC
>JAAYLM010000408.1 GCA_012521915.1 Oscillospiraceae bacterium
CGCAGTTTCTCATCGCTGATGTAATCAAAATCGATTTGCCGCATCATGAGGTTTTGAACGATGGTAGCCGCTGATTGGCTGAGCTTTGCGGCACGGTCGTCTGCTTCGAAGGGATTTTGAACCGTTGTCAGGCTGGCCAACTGCCTGAACGGATAGTAAACAAGAGCCTGTGTCTGGTGGATACCCCCGGCAAGCAGCTGGTGCAGCCTGGCGATATACTTCGTAAACTGCGCGTACTCCTCTTCTGAAAACAGGTTCTCGCCATAATACGACGTGATCGTATCAACACCGTGGGCAAACTCAATGGCCATCGCACATTTGATTTGCGCCAGGGAAAACTCCTGTTGCTTGTCACTCATGTTCGACGCTTCAATCATCACATGATCACGGCGATAAAGGTGTGCGGCCGATGAAGCCAGCTTGCAGGCAATCGAATAACGGATGCGCTCGGGATCGGAATAGAGCAGATCGCAGCCAGGAATGTCCATGCTGCCCAAATTCCGCAAAATGTCGCCAAAAGAACTCGGATGCATCTCAAAGCGTTCTTCGTGGATCATATGCCCGGAAAAATCAACATCAAATGGCTGTAGCTTAGCCTGGAATTGCTGGTTATAGGCACGATCAAACATGCTGTTGATCGTATCGTAGAAATCGAGCCGCGTTGTCACTGCTTCAGGTGTACCCTCAAACAATACCGGCAAATGATCGCATAACGGATACTGGTGATCGCGCCTAAACTGTTCTTCAAGATCAGCTGTCCATGGTATATAGGCATAAAGAGGGATAGCCATGTTCGGCTTTTCACGCATGGATTCCGTCGGCAGTTTGCTGTACGACTGGTCGGGATCAAAGTCTGCCGGGTAAGGGGTATGCCAGAATAGGGACGGTTCATCCGTAAAGATGGCCTCAACACTGCTTTGCATACGTGAACCCAGTTTTTTGATATATGGGTCAAATGTAATGTCAAGAAAATGCTGGACTGCTTTTTTATTGCAGACGCTGATGTTCCGGCGCGGCGCCCGTAAAGCCCGGCACAGATAGGTTCCTTCATAGAGAGCTCTTGTAAAGAAGCAGTAGATTTTCCACTCGCCGCCAGGGCAAGTCCAGCACAAACCGCCGCCGTGATCGGACAAATGACTGATGTTGATCTGTTGATCGAACATGAGCCGACCTTGATTTTTGGGCACAGCATAGGCGTATACGAGCGCTGAATGGCCTAAAGGGCTGGCAATCCGGCCCGGACTGGCAGGAGATGAGACTTCTTGCGTCACACAAACGAGTCCTTGCGCTTCGTATTCGGGATGGTCCCGCAGTGTCAGGCCACCGGCTGAACCAGATGGGTAGTACTGCTCATCGTAAATCCAAATACGCAGGCCTAAGTCACGGGCCAGATCAACGGTCTTATCCAGAACCTGCCAGGCCGCTTCATCTTCCATGTAATGTTTAAATCCGACGTTAAGGACAATACCGCCATATCCGCGCGCTTTCAGCCTTTCCATGCGCCACGTGATGTGCGCAAGTTTCTGTTCTGGATCCGCGTCTTCCAGCCATTTGTATTCGTCTTTGAGATTAAGCGCGACAAAACGGAAATCATGAACGATCTGAAGAGGACCGTTTCGCATGTTGGGATTTTGAAATACTTTGGCTTCAAACATGACTGTATTCTCCTTGTAC
>JAAYLM010000409.1 GCA_012521915.1 Oscillospiraceae bacterium
GAAGAACATGCCGGGACCTATGGGATCAGACCGGAAAACCTGGATCTGTTTACGGGCAAGCTGCTGACGGCTGTAGAACAGTCTTCCTGTAACAAAGAGGGCATGAATATAAAGATAACCATTTCCATTGGCGCCACTTGTTTTCTGGCGTCCGATGAAAGCTATGACGATGCCTTGAAAAGAGCAGACGACGGATTGTACCAGTCCAAGAGAAGCGGAAAGAACAGGGGAACCAAGGTCCTCTAGCACAACGAGTGCAGGCTTTTTTGTGCGTTTACCTGCTTCGCGGGGTGGAACGTTGTGTTTCTAGCAGATCTTCCACTTGATTTTGGCCGGATTGGGCTCTTTTTTCACAGCGATTGCCAGCAAAGCGGCTCTGAGATCAGCACAGACTTGATCAGCGATCAGTTCATACGTTGCATCAGGCTGGCCAAGCCCGACTGTATCGTAGGCAAACGCAGCTGTGCCATAAAAATATAAACCAAGAGCATGTGACAAGGTATGCACAACAGATGCCGCCTGACCACAGGCCCGGGCTGCGGCCTGGGCAGCAGGGTCATGGTCAAGCGCCCGGGCAGCAGCATGGCAGCTGTTGAGGATTAGATTCTTGACTTCTGCGAACGTCGTCTCACCATCAAGATAAGCACGGGCAGCCTTCAGCGTTTCGCGCGGCCGCTCGTCGGTTGGGTTGCGCCGGGCGTAGATCGGCAGGATTCTTGTTTCCGCGTAATCCAGACACCATGCGCAGATCGTCTCCCTGCTCTGGGTTTCGATCAGTCCCATCAATGCCAGCGTCGCGGGGGCAGCAGCATTGCCAAGCATTTTGCGGTGCTTCCTGACCATACGTCAACCTCTTTCTGCCTGTGGAAGCGGTTGATCAGCTAGGGTTTAAGCTTTCCTGCCGCTTTTCTCGTGCTTCTTTGTGTCCTTTTTAAATCCAGGCCGGGCTTTTTTATCAAGCTTGCCGGCCTTATAGAAATCATGACGTGTTGCACTCTCTTTTCCTTTTTTCCCGGCTTTAGCAGCCTCGGTGCGCGCCATGTCCGGCACAGACTTCTTTTTCGGCTTTTTCTTGTCTCTTTTGTTTGTTTCAGTGGCCAGATCTTCTCCGTGCGGGTTGCCGGTGAGTAAAGCATCCTGAAAATCTCTCGTCACAGGACGGTTTGCGTATCGTTTGCCGTCGGCAAACTGGTTGCGTTCTTTATTTTTTCTGGCGATCATTTCTTCATAGGGGACAACAGACTCAATTTCTTTTGTCTGCAGCCGTCTTTGTCCCAGGGCCTGCCTGATCAGGGCGGCAGCAACATCAGCGGTTGTATAAAACGTCTGGTCATCTTCAGTGGCGTTCAAGTCTGATACAAATTGTTCAACAGCATGGAGATAGTTGTCAAGGCCACCTTCCGCCATAATGCTTCGCGTCTTGTCCAGGATGTCAAAAACCTGCGTTTCAGCGACTTGCACCAGGGAGGGCGGTTGTGTGCAGGTGATATTCGACCGGGTAAACTGCTGGATTTTTTTCAAATCAAATATCTCACGTCCGACAATAAACGTGTATGCCTTGCCTGATCGTCCTGCGCGTGCTGTCCGGCCAATACGGTGGACATAATATTCCTCATCCTGAGGCAGATCGTAATTGATGACGACTTCGATGTTATTGACATCAATGCCGCGCGCGGCCACATCTGTTGCCACCAGCAGTTCGACTTCGCCGCTGCGAAAACGGTTCATGACTCTGGTTCGGCTGATTTGCTTCATGTCACCATGCAAAGCTTCCGCTGAATAACCTCGTGTCTGCAGTTTTTCATAAACATCATCAACTTTTCGCTTTGTGTTACAGAAAATGAGCGCCAGCTTGATGCGTTCAGACTCGATCAGGCGACAAAGGATCTCTATTTTGCTGGCTTCCCGCACTTCAATATAAAATTGCTCGATATTGCTGACTGTCATCTGTTTGGGCACGATGCGGACATGTACCGGATCTTTCAGATATCGGTTGGTCAGCTCAAGGATGCCTTTGGGCATGGTGGCAGAAAATAGAATGCGTTGAATCGATTCAGGTGTATCGGCGAGAATGATGTCAATATCCTCTTTAAAGCCCATATTCAGCATTTCATCGGCCTCATCAAGGATGATGCCGCTCAGCTGATCAAGGCGGATGGTCTTGCGGCGCATGTGGTCCATGACCCGGCCAGGAGTACCGACAATAATCTGAGGCCGTTTTTTCAAAGCAAGAATCTGCCGGTCAATGGGCTGTCCGCCATAAACAGCAAGAATGCGGATGCCTTCATGATATTTGGTCAGTTCGTGCATTTCATCAGCGATCTGTATGGCAAGTTCACGGGTCGGAGCCAAAACCAGGTATTGGATACCTGCATCGTCCGGATCTGTTTTCTCGATGTGAGGGATGCCATAGGCACAGGTCTCGCCGGTTCCTGTTTGCGCCTGCCCCAAAATATCGCGCCCTTCCAGAATGAGAGGGATGGCTTCTGCTTGAATCGGGGTTGCTTCTTCGAACCCCATATCCTGCACCGCCCGCAGGATCTGCGGCGACAGCGCCAGTTGAGGGAATGTAATGTTGTTGTCCAAGAGACACCTTTCTTTCTTAAACAGCTTTCACAGAGGCTTTTCAGCATCGATCGCGCTTCGCAGGCTGTCTGGTCGCGGAGCAAGCTGCTCTGCTTGTCAGACAGTAGTGTCCTCATAAACGGGCCGTTGCGCAGTCTGGGGAAACTGTTTTTTTCATGTTCGGAACGTTTTTCATAGCACATGCTGTGCTTCTGAGTCAGAACGAGTTATTCTAGCACAAAGAAAGACAGACAGCAAAGAAAACTTTTTATTTTCCGCTGTTTTCTGCTCTTTCCTGCTCTTTTCAGGATAGATAACGCATGGTAGCCCAGAATAAAAGGACACATCGTTACTTTAATCAGAACAGGCTTTACCAGTTGCTTTGCCGATTCTATTCGATGCGATCGTCTGAAATCAGACCAGTTGTCAAAAGCGCCCGTGCCTTATCATGGCAAGAGGAGCAGCCCAGATGGAGGGAATAGCCCTGCTCCAGACTAAACCTTTCACCGATAACCGCGTCCACAGCCCTGGCATAGCCATAATAGTCATAGATAACAGCTTTACCTGCGGGCGGGTATTCAATGTGCTCACCTGACTTAAGAACACATTTGAAAACCAGTGTGTGGTCACCATCGGATATGGACGGGTCAACGATTGATGTACTTACGCAAGGCACCGCCTTAATCGTAGAAAGACCAGCACCTGCACAGGAGCCATGCCTGAAGAGGCGGATCCCGCTGATGATGGTATCGTCCACCACACCCATGCTATCTCTGGTCGGGGCATAGGCGTAACCATCCTTTGCATACCTGCTTTCCGCAAATTGGCCATTGTCTATTTCTGCCAAAATAAAAGTGCGTTCTCCCTGGAAATTCAGTTTGACTTCAAAATAGGCCTTGCTGCTTGATCGATACAGGGGATGGCGCAGCTCAAGCAGTAAAGCGTCATCTGAACCGTTGCCGCGCACACGGATCAAGAGTGCCTGGTTTCGTGACAAGTCCAGGGGCGGGTCAAACGGCACATCATTCGGATACGCTTCGATTGGCTGGTTGATATCACGTTCCTGGAGCTCGATTGATGGCCCTTCTCCAGCGGTATACAGGTTCTCAATGCGGATGAGCGGCGATTGCCTGCCAAAGGGATTGACACCGCGCAGGGTGTTGCGATCCTGGTCATTCATGTATATTTTTGCTTTTTCAAAATGTGTCTCCGCAAAATGGTAGGTGCCCTTATCCTCGACCAGTGTATATTCCTTAGCGGGATCCTGCAGCTTAACCGTGACTGATTCAGGAAAGTATTTTGTGATCCTGAGCTTTTCATATTGTGCGTATCGTTCGATATTCATCACCATACGCGGAACTTTACGCAGGAATTTGTCATCAATGCTCTGGTAAACAATACTCTGATTATAAGCAATAGCACGTGCGCCGACATAATCAACATCATCCAGGAACAAAATCGGACGTTGGCGGGCAGGTGTTTCTTCATTAAAAGCAACCGGGCAAAAATTAAACCAACCAAGTGTTGTGGGCAGAAGATACATATGGGGCATGTTCTGATTAAACAACACATGCTCTTGAACAAACCTCTTGTAACCATTCTGGGCCCTGTCCCATGCCCCGCCTCTTGAACGGCAGTACCATAGAAGCGGGTACATGGTCGAATACTCCAGAATAGGTGTGATCTGGCAATGGCGAAGAATTTCCAGGACAAAGGATGCCGCGTAATACCAGCCAAATTCAGGTTCGAACATGGAGAGCCCGTCAAGGGCGTCAAGATAGATCATGCCAAAACCGCCCTCATTATAGGTCTGGGCTGTGTTGCGGGCGATCTCGTAAAAAAGCTCGCTGCCGATTTGCGGCATGAAATAGCCAAACATATGGGACAGATGGCGAACCGATGCGCCTTTACGGTGCGGTACCGCTTTTGTTGCGCATACACCGCGTTCAACGGCAGAAAAACCGTGGTCATTCACCTGATTGAACTTGATGATCTCTTCATCTACGAGCAGATAGAGGCTGCTTTTGACCCTGAATCCGGTGATTGTATTGATGGCTGTGGTGTCCTCTAAGGTTGGCAGGACATCGCAGTCAGCGTTGATGTCCTGGCTTAAGGTCAAATTTTCTTGTGTATGCAGCTGTTTTTGCGCCCAGGGATTCGCTGTATAGTGATCGCAGTTCACGGCAATAAAGTGGGCATAAGTATGAAAGCCGGATATAAAACCTTCACGCTTCAAAGGCTCTGTGATCAAGCTCCTGAACCCGGAGGCTTGCCCCTGATACTTCTCACTGAAGTGAAAGTCACCCTGGCGAAAGGCGATGCCCTGATGAAAATCAATCTGGCGGATGCCCAGTTTTCTGAATTTTTCGCATAACAGCGGCAAATCTTCGATTTTTTCTATGTCGCTGATGATCGAATAGGATCCAAATGACGCCTCATGATCGGCCGCATGGGGGCCACCTTTGTCGGACAGGGTCATTTCTCGAGGATCCACACAGGTGTTCAGGCGCTGCATGGCGGATCGCAGGTCTTTGATTTTTGTGGCAAGGATTGCCACTTTGGCACCTTTGTAACCGATTTTGCGAAAAACTTCTGCCCGCAGGTTCTTTTCTACGGGTGCAGGATAGAAATGAGGCTTTGCCTTGATATTCATGGCATAGACGACGGCACAGAAGCCATTCGGATCATGACAATCAAAATCAAGAGCCGTGTTCATAAAGGTCATGGAATAGCTGTCAGCAGGCAGTTCATCCAGCATCTCAAAAACGATCGCGTCATGCACGATGCTGAGTTGCATGCTGACCTGGCCTGTTGGAAAGGTCAGCGTCAGGATTTCATCGGCAAAGGCTGCTGCCTGGGGCAGGATTTCCTGTGCGCCTGTTGGAATCAACGGGCCCACATAATACAGATAATTGCGCCCGGGGTCAGCATGGATGTCCCGTTCCAGATAGGCCGGTTCATGATAGAGCTTGGCAAAGTAAGTGCTTTGGGGAAACAACAGACAACACTTGTTCTTCAGTTTGTTGCGGGCTTCTACAACACGCCCGTCAGGTGCGATGACATACCTGAGCAGAGCTGTTTCAAGAATGATGTTTTTCTGCGTATCGGTATAGAGCGCCATGTTCATTCGCCTCTTTTCAGTTGACAACCTGCTGCGTCGTGATGGATTAACATTTCCTGCCTGCTGGCTATGCTCATCGTTCGTCTTGTAAGCAGGAGCGCGTTGCTCCTGCTTCTACAGTAACACTATTTGCCAAAAACAACATGCCTGGAAGGTCATTCATTCGCTCGAAGCGCTACGGTTAACCAAAAATCACGGGTGCTGGATAAACGTATTTGGTATAATGGGATTTGGTTTCAATGGCCACGTTATGCTTTGCAGTGTGACTTCATGAAGAGGGAGAATAAACCTGAAATAGCAGAATCCCCCTATGGGTCATTCATATTTATTAAGCCGTTACAGCGGTTAAAGGAAGGTTTATATGGCATATACTCAATCGGATTTGACGTATCATATAAAAGAATTGGGTGTCCAACCGACGGATACTCTTTTGGTCCATTCCTCTATGAAAGCGATTGGGGACGTAGTCGGTGGAGCAGAGGGCGTTCTCGATGCCCTGATGGCTTATTTGAAGCCAGGCCTGCTGATTTTTCCCACACTTACCTGGCGACAGATTAATGCTGAATACAATAGATACGATCCACAGAATGAGCCGTCCTGCATCGGTTTGCTGCCCAATTTGTTCTTAAAGCGCTCAGGCGTTGTTCGGTCCTGGCATCCGACGCACTCGGTCGCAGCTTATGGCGCCGATGCCGTGGCCTATACAGCTGGCGAAGAACAATGGGATACCCCCTGCCCGCGTCAGGGTTGCTGGGGTAAGCTGATCGACCGTTCTGCCAAGATTCTTTTTCTCGGCTGTACCTTGAAGAGCAACACTTTCCTGCATGGTGTCGAAGAATGGAACCAAGTTCCAAATCGAATTTCACAAACACACCAGGATCTGAAAATAAGGTTGCCAGATGGTACGTTTCTTGACCGTCCGATGCGGCGGCATCATGCACCAGGTCTTAGTATTTCGGCACATTACGACAAGGTGGAAGCTGCTTTTCTTGCAGCAGGGATAGCCCGTCGTGGACGTTTCGGCGATGCAGCCTGTACGATTTGTGATGCTGTTGGCATGAATAATCTGACGTCATCATTATTACAGAACAACCCAGATATGTTTTCAAATGATCTACCGGTAGATATGAAATGTCTCTATCGATAATCGACAGGCCTATAGAAAGGATTGATTTAAAAGATGAAAACCATGATTATTTATGCCAGCCGCTATGGTTTGACAGCAGAGGCAGCAACTGAAATAGCTGCCAGACTGGACGGCGAGATTACGACCATCAATATCGCCAGGGATGTCATGCCCGATCTGGATAACGATGATCGGATCATTATTGGCAGTTCAATTTACATGGGTCAGGCCGATAAGCAAGTGCGCCAGTGGGTGCAGAAAAATCAAGTCATTCTGGAGATGAAAAAACTGGGGTTCTTTTTATGCTGCGGCCTGCCTGAAAATTTTGACGCCTATCTGGAGCAGGCTTTTGGCGCCGCACTTACCTCACAGGCAGCGACGGTCTGTCTGGGCGGTGAGCTCAAGACAGACAAGATGCGCTGGATGGATCGGTTTATCGCCGGCATGATGACGCGTGCTGCCCAAAAAGAAGGGAATCCGTTACCGGAACGCCATTTCGAACGGATCAACGATTTTCTGGAGCGATTAAATTGAGAGGTAAAATGCTATGAAGCAAGAGATGACTTATTGTGGTTTACCGGCAAGAGATCTGCCGGTCATCGGTACCGTTGACCTGATTGTCGCAGGAGCAAGCCTGGGCGGCATAGCCGCTGCCCTTTCGGCAGCGCGCCTGGGTGTGAACGTGTTTGTCGTGAGTTATCAACCTTATTTGGGTGAAGATATCTGCGGATCATACTGGCATCTGTTTGAAGACGTTA
>JAAYLM010000410.1 GCA_012521915.1 Oscillospiraceae bacterium
GACACGTTATGAATGGTATGTAAGCTATATGTCAACGGTTAACGGGACAGGTATCGTCGTACCGCTGGATAAAGAGCTTCCGCCTGCCGAAATTACCAGCCTTCTCAATCGGTCCGATGCGAATATCCTGGTTTATGCAGCCAGCAAGCGACAGGAGATCGACACGATTCGTGACCAGTTGCCGGAAGTTGAGTATTTTGTCTGCATGGATCAGCCATCTGCTGACTCAGACGACCATGATTTCTGGTCATGGCTGGATACTGGTGAAAAAGCACTTGCAGAAGGTGACCGGTGTTTCGTGGATGCGTCCATTGATCCTGCTGTTCTGAGCATTCTACTTTTCACTTCAGGAACAACAGCTAAATCCAAAGCGGTTATGCTGTCGCACAACAACATCTGCATTAACCTGATGGCCATGTGCAAGATGGTCTACATCGGCGAAGACGATATCTTTCTGTCTGTGCTTCCCCTGCACCATACCTATGAATGTACCTGTGGTTTTCTTTGCCCGATCTACCGTGGCGCGACAGTGGCTGTCTGTGAAGGCTTGCGCCATATCTCCAAGAACATGCAGGAAAGCAAGGTCACGGTCATGCTTGCCGTCCCTCTCATGGTCGAACTTTTCTACAAAAGAATCATCAAAGCTGCTACAGCTGAACCCAAACTGGCGAAAAAGTTCCGAATTGGCCTGAAGCTCAGCAATGGCTTAAGAAAAATAGGCATCGACAAGCGTAAAAAGCTGTTTGCCAGGATTCATGAAAATTTTGGCGGTCATCTGAGACTGCTGATTGCTGGCGGCGCTGCCATTGACCCTGCCGTGCTTAAAGGCATGCGTGATCTGGGTATTCCCAGCATCCAGGGTTATGGATTGACGGAATGTGCACCCATTCTGGCCCTTAATCGTGACATAGATTATAACGATCGCGCTGCCGGGCTGCCGCTTCCAGGCGTGGAGATCAAAATCATTGACAAGGACGACGATGGCATCGGTGAGATCATCGGCAAAGGACCCAATGTCATGCTGGGTTATTATGAAAATGAGCAAGCCACCAGGGAAGCCATTGATGAAAAAGGATACTTCCACACCGGTGATTTGGGTTATCTGGACGGGAATGGTTTTGTCATTATCACCGGCCGCAAGAAAAATGTCATCGTAACGAAAAACGGCAAGAACATCTTTCCGGAGGAAATTGAGTTCCTGCTGGGACAGAGCGACTACATTGAAGAAAGCTTGGTATCCGGTATCGAAGGAGATGATGGAGAGACGGTGGTCACTGCTGAGATTTTTCCCAATGAAGAAAAAGTCAAAGAAAAACTGGGTGATGTTGTCATGACCGATGAAACAGTCCGGCAACTGATCGGCGAAGAAGTGCAGAAAGTCAATCACTCATTGACAACCTACAAATACATTAGGAAGTTTTCACTGCGCGATACAGAGTTTGAGAAAACAACGTCCAAAAAGATTAAGCGTAAATACTGAGGTAAAAAAACAGCTTTCTGTGATCTTGATTACAGAACAAACCGGGAATATCCAGTAAAATTACCCTTAGCACAACGCGAGGTACCTGATTGCCATTGACGCAGGTGCGTCGCGGTGTAAACGGGAGGTAAACCTGATGAATCTAAAAAAAGCATTTCCGGTTATCGTTGTTGTCCTGATTCTGGCTATAGCTGCAGTTATACTGTTTGTCTTGTTCCAGGACGGGACACTTAAGGCTGGCAGTAAGGAACAACAGGAGACCTCCGCGGTAGTCCTGCTTGTCGTCGAGAACGCAACAATCAGGCATGAGCCGATCGCAGATTTCAACCTTTTTGTCGCTGATGCTGATATTCCCGTGTTTGTTGATTTCTGGGCAGAATGGTGTGGACCGTGCCGACTGGCAGCTCCTTTTATTGAGCAACTGGCCAGCGAGTATCAGGATAAAGCCCATATTGTTAAAGTGGACGTTGACCAGGCTGCTGTTTTGGCTCGCCAGTACAACGCGCAAAGCATTCCCCAGTTCAGTGTCTTTAAAGATGGGAAACTTATTGAAAGCAGCGCTGGCTATGCTGATTCTATCCAAGATTCGCTTCGCCAAATGATTGAAAAGCAACTGCCCTGACGCAGCAAAGATTTAACCTGTTGCCGACGGACCGATGATGCGCCTCATTCTTGCATCATGCGATAGACTGTGTCAAAATAAGACAAGCTGAGAGTTGTCTAAGGGAAAGTACCTGTCCTGTGCCACTTGTCGGAAGGAGCAGGCATGAAACAAGAAAAGCAATTCAGAACATGGACCTCACGACAAGCCAGTATTCGTTATATAGGCTTGCTGGCGGCAGTTTTTATGTTGATTTCAGGCATGCTTCGTGGTGAAGCAAGGCTTCTGCTGCAGCGTGCTGTTCAGATTTGTCTGGGGTGTATCGGCATTGGCTAGCCGTTTGAAACGACAGCGCAGGAA
>JAAYLM010000411.1 GCA_012521915.1 Oscillospiraceae bacterium
CATGCGCCATGGGAAGAGATATGGGGCGCATTCGAGGCACTGGTCAATCAGGGTAAAGCCTATTACATCGGATCGAGCAATTTCGGCGCCCGCCATCTGGCCTATGCCCAGGCTATGGCGGAGAAACGCAACTTCCTAGGGCTGGTCAGCGAGCAGCACAAGTATAACCTTACCTGCAGGCTTCCTGAGCTGGAAGTGCTGCCTGCCGCAAAGGAATTGGGTTTGGGTGTGATTCCCTGGAGCCCCTTAGGTGGCGGCTTCCTGAGCGGTCATGTCCTGAATCCTGTTGCAGGCAGTGAAAGAGCTTCAGCCATGGCAAGTAAATTAACGCCGCAGCAGCAAGAGCAGCTTAAAGCTTTTGCGGCGCTCTGTGCTGATCTGGGCGAAAGCGAAGCCAATGTTGCGCTCGCCTGGCTGCTGGCTAACCCGGTGATAACCGCGCCCATTATCGGGCCGAGAACGCTGGAGCAGCTCGAAGACACACTGCGCGCTGTGGAGATTGAACTCCCAGAAGATGTTCTGGCAAAACTTGATGAGATTTTCCCGGGACCGGGTGGCGCGGCACCAGAAGCGTACGCCTGGTAGCATAGACACAAGATGTGATCTGAAAAGCCAGGTCGGCCTGAAGAAAAAACATGACAAACGGCATTCTAATCCGGGGTGGCAAACAAATGGGTTTGTCACCCCGGAACCTTTTACCACAGCTTTTTTATAGCCTTTTCCGCGATTTTATCTGCTGTGCAGGTCAGGAAAGTTGTATGATGGATGCATCTGCTTCGCATTAACAAAAACATGAAGGAGCGACAGCCTATGGAATACAGCTTTCAAACGGCACACATGATGTTATCTGTCAACGACTGCGGACAAGCATCTGCGTTCATCGATAAGGCAACCGGAGAGAATGTTCTGAAACCCGGCCCCTTTGCGTGGCTGACGGAGAAAGATGGCACGCAATATCCTCCCCGGCGCGCGGAGGTGTCGGAGAATCAGTCAGAGGGACGTCTGCTGACACTAACCTTTGCCGATCGTGCGGAGACCACCGTCACCCTTGCCGTTGAAGCGTGGGAATCCTATCTGGTTTTCCGGCTGATGGACGCGTCACGCAGGGATTTCCACAGTGTGCGTTTTGTTTCTTTGCATGTGGACATTGATTATGATATGTCTGTTGATACAGGTTTCACAGCGTACCTGATGGGCATGACGCTTGCTACCCGCATGGCGGAACACCCCGGACAGAACACCGAGCTGATTGCGGAAGCTTTCACTCATATAGGGCTGTCGGGAAACACGCGCAGTCCCTATCCACCTTGTGCGGCTGTGATCGGCGTACCCCATAGCCTGCTGCGGGCAGTTCAGCGCACGGTATTGGACGCGATCCCCTCTGGCGAGCTGCCCAAGTCATTCAAGGGCGGACCCTACGCTGACCGTGCACTTGAGACCGCTCAGAGAAGCTATACCATCATGACCTCCCACATCACGCCGGCGAACGTGGATGAAGTCATTGAGACCCTTCGTAAGTTCGGCATCCGTCAGGTTAATCTGCACCACATGGGAAATTACTGCCAGGGGGATTTCCGGGTGTACCCGGAGGTCTACCCCGGCGGTTTGCCCGAATTGCGAGAGGTGGTGGATCGTCTGCACGCGGCGGGTTTCGATGTCGGGATGCAGACCTACACCTTTTTCCTCGACCCGCGCTCGACCTTCCTTTCGCCTGTACCGCATCCCGACCTCGATGTGCTGCGTCGCTTTACGCTTTCGCGGGCGATGCTCGAGACCGACACGGTCCTCTACACGCGTGAACGGCTCGACGATGTCACCACCTATACCGGGTATACGTTTGTCAATTCGCTGTATCTCTGGGTTGATGATGAGCTGATGATGTTTGGCGGAGTGGACGCGAACGGCCATTTCACCGAAGTCGAGCGGGGCGCGCTGGGGACAAAAGCCGCCACGCATGCTGCGGATGCGGAAGTCAG
>JAAYLM010000412.1 GCA_012521915.1 Oscillospiraceae bacterium
CATATCGCCCGGGTTTGTGCGCGCCTGGGGATTCGCCTGAGCCACAGCCGACCGTACAAGCCTCAGGGTCGGGGGAAAATTGAACGGGTTTTCCGTTTTGTCGACAGCAGTTTCAAGCCCGATGCCCTGGCCAAGATTGCCGCCGGCCAGATCGTGACCCTCGACGACCTCAACCGGGCCTTTACCGAATGGGTCATGAACTATTACCACCAGCGCACGCATGGCACCACCCATGAAACACCTCAGGCCAGGCTGGAACGGTTTCCTGTCAAAGAATTGCCGTACAGCAAGGAAGCCCTGCGCCGGTTTTTCTTTCTGGAAGAGACCAGAAAAGTCGACAAGACCGGCTGTGTTTCCCTCAGCGGTGCCAGCTACGAGGTCGCCGCCGAACTGGCAGGGCTATGGGTCCAGGTTCGCTATGATCCTTTTGCGCCCAACGATGCAGAAGTCGCGATCGATGGACAACTGATCTGCAACGCCCGCCTGCTGGATGCCAGCGCCAATTTTCATACCCGCAACCGCAAAGCCCGGTTGACGGACCTGGCTTCATCCGAATTGCCCCTGCCCGGACAACTGGAATTCACGGTTCATGACACCGGGACGATGCATCTATGAATGCGGCTAATCCGTTTTTGGCGAATGGCGAGCGGCCCAGACTGCTGGGCGCGGCGCAGCAGGAAGCCTTAGCCCGGATGCGGCTGGTGGTCGAAGATCGCACGCTCGGCATCCTGACCGGTGAAGTGGGCAGCGGCAAATCTACCTTGCTGGCTCTGCTGGCCGATGAACTGCCTCAGGCTGATTACCAGGTCATCTGGCTGAGCAGTTCCCGGATGACGACCAAGGAACTGTATGCCGGCCTGCTCAAGGCACTTGGCGAAATCCCGGCCTTCTCCGCTGTCCGGGTCAGGCAGCAGTGGCATGACCTGCTGGAAGCCAGAACCAGTGCTCAGGCGAGGCCGCTGGCCGTCATGATTGACGAGGCGCACGAATGGACGGAACACAGTCTGTTGGAACTGCGGTTCTTGATGACCCAGGGGAAAAACCCCCATCCCGCCTTCCCGGTTGTCCTGGCCGGTCAGGGCAAACTGCGCCGCACCCTCAATACCAACCTGCTCGAACCGATCGCACAGCGGGTGCGGATGCAGTACCACCTAACCGGCCTGACGTTGTCCGAATGCCAGGCTTATCTCGACGACCGGATGCTTCAGGCCGGCCGGGAACGCCCCGTTTTCACCGATTCCGCTGCCAAAGCCATCTTTGCCGCAACCCAGGGGATCCCCCGTGTCGTCAACCTGATCGCCGGCAATGCTCTGATGCTCACGCTTAAAAATAATGAAAACGCCGTCGATGAACGACATGTGGTTACCGTGCTGGCAGACATGGATCGCCAAAGAGGTGTTCGCGGCGCCTGACGCTGGCCGACGCCAGTTCCGACACGGGTCATGCCAACGGCCCATTAACACAAGAGGCACTTCTCTCGACGGTTCCGTCAGGCGAAGTGCCTCTTGTGTTTTTGCCTTGTTGGCGGATGGCTTGCTGCTTGGCCTGGCGGTGGTCCTTTGTCGGTGCGTTTGGCATCTGCTTGGCGCTTTGTCGGCTCTTTTCTTACGCCATTGTCGGTGCTTAGTGCTTCCGCCAACATTACCGCCCGTCTACAGTCCCTTTTGGGGGTGGGAAAGTTGAGTTAATAATAATGCAGGTTACCATGCGGAGTTCCATTCCGCGTTCCAACGCAGAATCTGATCCTCGTTTTTCAAGACACGCAGCGTGTTGACCAGATCATCGATCAGGACACGGACAGCAGCGTTACCGATTCGCGTATTGCATCC
>JAAYLM010000413.1 GCA_012521915.1 Oscillospiraceae bacterium
GCCTTATCCTTGCTGATCGGAGCGGCTGCCAACATCAGCATTAAAACCGGAGACCCTGTTGTTCTGAAGGATCTGGTCGAGCTTCCGGACTAAACGAAAAAAGCCACTCGGCTACTCTGATGTCAGCTCAGATTTTAATGCAGCCACCACTGGGATGGGCCATTGATTTTTGCGTTGTTGACGTTTATGATGGCAAAAAGATATGGCGAGGAGGATCAAGAGCGATATGGACGCGCGAATGACTGGTGAGAATGAAGATTTGCGGCAACAGCTGCAGACGGCAAAACGGGTGGTCATCAAGGTTGGCACCTCTACGATAACGTATGAGAACGGGCGCTTTAACCTGACCAATCTGGACCATCTGTGCCGCTCCATTGCCAATCAGAAAAACCAGGGCCGGGAGATCATCCTCGTTACCTCCGGGGCGATAGGTGTTGGTGTCGGCCGTCTGCGGTTGCCGCAAAAACCGCAGCGTATGCGTGAGAAACAGGCAGCGGCCGCTGTTGGCCAGTGTGAGCTGATGAGCATGTACAGTAAAATCATTGCAGACTATCATTATGTTGTCGCCCAGATCCTGCTTACGAAAGATGACATAGACGATCCGGTCACCTGAGAAAACATCCATAACACGTTCGAAGCCCTGCTGGATCAGGAGATTCTGCCGATTGTCAACGAGAATGATACGGTGTCGACACGAGAGATCTACCACAACGGGACTTTCGGCGATAATGACGCTTTATCGGCGATCGTGGCGCGACTGGTTGAGGCCGACCTGCTGGTTATCCTCTCGGATATTGATGGCTTATATGACAAAGACCCGCATCAGTATGAGGACGCGACGCTGCTCAGTACCATCCACAAGGTGGATGAATGTGTTGAGCAGCTGGCAGGCGGTGAGGGCAGCAATCGAGGCACAGGCGGCATGCGCACCAAGCTGATGGCTGCCCGTATTGCCGGTGAAGCCGGGATACCTACTGTCATCGCCAATGGCTCACAAGAACATGTGATTGACACTGTATTAGCCGGCAGGGAAACGGGAACCTTGTTTTGCCGGCCGGAATCAGTTTCTGAAAAGCCGGTAACCAGGCTAGATTGATTTGATTATCCTTCCGGAATAACAGCCTGCCCCTGTTCTGGCGCCAGCGTCTGCCCCTGTTCTGGCGCCAGCGTTGGTGTCGGGGCAGGGGCAGGCTCGTGTATCGTGCACTGGTCGCGCGGATTCATCAAAGCCCCTTCGATGAAATACTCTCTGGTTGAATGTGGGCAATATGGCGATACGCGCATGCCTGATTCAGTGCAGATTGTCATCGACTGGACGCCATCAGGACGTTCAAAGTCAAGTTGCTCTTTGTCAACATGGATACGATTCATGACATCCTGCCAGATCTTGATGGCACTGCTGCCGTCACTTGATGGGATGTTTGTCAGGCCCAGGCGATTATCATAGCCATACCAGACGGCAGATGTATAATACCGCGTATAACCGCAGAACCATTTATCCCTGTTTTTATCTGTTGTTCCAGTTTTTCCGGCAGCCGGCATATTCTCCAGGGCGTAACCTGAGGCTGTCCCGCCCCGCGTGAAAACACCTTTGAGGATATCGGTCATGATAAATGCTGTTTCCGGTTTGTAGGCCTGGTTGAATTGGGGAGCGTTGTCCAGCAATACCCGCCCTTCAATGTCCAGCACTTTTGTATAGACATATGGCTCTGTGTATAAGCCTTGATTGGCAAAAGTGGCATATGCTCCAGCCATTTCATATGTGGTCATGCCTTTACTGAAACCACCAAGTGAAATGCTGACATAGTTTTCCTCACTTCGGTCCAGCCCCACCTGACGCAGATAAAGCAGGGACGTGTCACCGCCTAAAACATTCAGCCAGACAAATGCGGCGATTGTATTACTGGAATACTTGAGCGCGTCACGCACGGTCAGATTGCCTTTGAATGCACGGTAGCTGTTTTTGGGATAGGGCGTAGTGGGATTCTTATCATCAAGAAAATACTCCTGATCGGTGAAAACCGACGCTGCTGTTACTTTACCGGTATCCAGCGACGGACCATAAACGGCTAGAGGTTTAATGCTGGAACCGGGCTGGCGATGCGCGTCAATCGCACGGTTAAGCACAAAATTGCCGGTTTTCTCACCATATCCTCCGACCATGGCTTTGACTTGGCCGGGGTGGTCGAGGTTGTCGACAACAACGATACTGGCATTTGGTTTTTCCGGCAGGTCAATCAATTTATCCGGATTGGCGATAAACAGCGTCTGGTCGGAAAAAGATGCTTCAGCTTCAGCCTGGACAGCAGGATCGAGTGTTGTTTCAATGGTCAGACCCGCATTATAGACCGCAAACCAAGCGATGTCCTCTCTATAACCACGTCTTTCCACCAAATCATCCACTACATTTTCAATGACATAATCAACAAAATAGGAATTGATCTGGGTTGCGGAAACCTTCGGCGGCGTCCGGCGAAAAACGAGTTCCGTATTCAGTGCCCGCTGGTATTGGCTGTCCGTGATCATGTCCAGCTCATTCATTTTACTCAGAATGATGCGCATGCGGCGCAGCGCGTTGCGCCGGCCTGTTTCCGTCAGAGGATTGTAGATCGAAGGGCCGTTGGGGATGCCAGCCAGAAAAGCACATTCAACCAGGCTGAGATCCTTAGCGTCTTTGTCGAAGTAGGCCTTCGCAGCTGACTGGATACCAACATAGCTGTTTCCCATAGGGACAAGGTTGATATACAGTTCCATGATCTCATCTTTGCTTTTCTGCTGTTCCAGGATAATCGCATTGTACCATTCCTGCACTTTGCGCTGGGCAGAAATCTGATCTTCGCCTGAGACCAGCTTCACAGTCTGCTGGCTGATGGTTGAGCCGCCATGCGTCGCGCTGCCGCCATTCATGACGGCACTGAGCACTGCGCTGAATATGCGCCGCGGATCAATGCCTACATGTGTGTCAAACCGTTCATCTTCAATCGCTTTGAATGCGTCAGCAATATAGGTGTCTTTGACTTCCCGGAATGAGATGTATTCCCTGTTGATGTTCTGGCTGCCGGTGAGTATTGCGACATCGTTGCCATGCATATCTTTGATGCGCGTTGTCTCGTTTGTGTTTTTTATGTGGTCAGTCGATACAGGCGTAGCGGTCGTTATATAGCCGACAAGCATGCCGCCGCCAATACCGCCCAACAGAAAAGCAACGATAACCAACATGAGGATAAATAAAGTTATGGCACGGCTGATGGCCAGGCCAATGACCCGGGGTATGGACAACAAACTGCTGCTGTGTGTTGGTTTGCCTTTAAGGTGCCGGTATAATTCTTTGCGTACCGCATCACTCGAACGCCGCCTTTTAGGCGGTGCGTAATATCTCTTTTTGTCAGCCATGTTCAGGCCTCCATTATTGACAATCATGACCTGGAGTGAAGCACAAGCTACAAGCTACTCCATGATAATCTGATTCGGGTTAATTGGTGTGCCATAGAAGGATATGCCAAAATGCAAATGCGATGTTGTTGACGTTCCTGTGTTGCCGACATCCGCGATGACCTGGCCTTTGCTGACCCGTTCACCCGTTGTGACATGAACCTTGCTGCAGTGGAAGTAGAGCGTCTCAAAACCGTTGCCGTGACTGATTTTGACAAAATTGCCCGAGCTGCTGTTGTAGCCTGTGTCACTCACCCTGCCGGCTGCAGATGCTTTTATTGGGGTTCCCTTTGGTGCACCCATATCGACCGCGCCATGGAAATGATAATAACCGTAAATCGGATGACGTCTGTTGCCATAGCCGGTCAGACTTCCTGGAATCGGCTTCAATGTCGGTATGTTGGCCAGCTTTTGCTGGATGTTTTCTTCGTACTGCGTTAAGTCAACTTCAGCTGCTTCCGGTGTGTCATTGAATTTATCCAGCTTGCGTTGCAGCAGCAAAAGATCCTGTGCTTGCTGCACATAGGACGCGACGGTGGGACTCGAACGGGAAATCGTTTTCTCAGTGAGATTGCCCATCAGCGCATTCAGGATCTTCTCTTCCATCCTGGCCATTTCGTCCTGCTGCTCTTGCAGAGTTTCCTGTTGCTCCTGCAAAGCCTCCTGCTTTTCAATCAGGGAATCAGCCAGCTGTTCTGCTTCCTGGCGGGCCTGAAGCAGTTCCTGCTGTAAATTGACCTGTTCAACCTGGGCACAGCGGTTTTCATGCTCGAGCAAGGTGTCAGCCAGCCCGGTAATCGGCTGAACCGTGCTGGCGGCGCCTTGCACATCTGAGCCGCGACCCAACAGAAAACCGATCAAAGCTGTTCCCAGTAATAATAAAGCCACAACAGAAAACAGCAGGACTAAGCGATGATGTGATGTAATTGTTAGACCCGGTCTGACAACCTTGTTTTCATAACCGGGGGCGCCAGCGTGCTTCTTCCGCATGCCTTCTCCTTTGCGTTGATGATTCATGCGAGCCCATTATACGGCATCAAGCATTGTTTTGCAATAACACCGCAATCTGTCTGTTATATACAGATGAATAATGCAGGATGTAGTCTGGCCTGTCTATGATGTAAGGCTGACAGTCATAATATTCAGCCATTAAAAATAACAGAGAATTGATTGCGAAAAAATGCATTGTGAGAGCCGGGGATGACCATGGCATCTCCTGGTCAGACATGATAAACTGTGACCGTAACAGGCGGCAGCAACGCTTGTTTTCTGCCGTTAACAGGAGTGGTCATTGATGACAAGCAGACACAAACGCATACTATTGATAGCCACACTCCTTGTTGTGTTGTTTTTCATCGCCTACAGTGCGTTTTTTCGCAGCTATCTGGATAGTGATGCTTACTTGCTGATGGCTTATGAATATACTGGTCATGATCCGACCATTGTTGACTGGCAGTATCCCGACTTTGAGATCATCAATCATCAAGGCCGCCTGACCATTCATATTATCTTTCACACGACTGAAGACATGACACGCGGTCCGATCGGCTTGTATATCGATCCTTTTCGCAAAGAAGTATTCGATGAGGATCCGAGGGGCGCTGCCACAGCCGGCAGTAACAGCACCTCATGAGCGATGATGCGGGGAGGCGTCTCAAGTGGATAAAAAAGTCTTGAACGAAGTATTCCATAATCTTGACCGTTCCTTTTTTCTCGATGGGCCATGTAAAGACCTGGCCTCCTTCGATGAACCTTTGCCTATTGGTTATGGCCAGACGATCTCTCAACCCACTCTGGTTGTTGCCATGACGGCTCTTCTTGATCCGGAACCGCACAGCCGTGTCCTGGAAATCGGCACAGGTTCAGGCTACCAGACGGCTTTGCTGGCTTCCTTCTGTCAGACAGTCTATACCGTGGAGCGAATTGTTGAACTGGCTGAAAAAGCCCGGCAGCGGCTTCAAGCGCTTGGTTTGTGCAATGTATGCTATCGGACAGGAGACGGAAGCGAAGGCTGGCCGCAAGAAGCACCTTTTGACCGTATCATGGTGACGGCAGCAGCGGCTATTGTTCTACCTGCCCTGGAAGAACAGATGGTGCGGGGCGGCCGCATGGTGATACCTGTTGGCCCCCAGGGCTGGCAGGATCTGCTGCTGGTGCGCAAAACACACGATGGCCGTATTTTCCGGGAAAGCATAGAAAAAGTAGCCTTTGTCGAACTGGTAGGGCCGTACGGTTGGCACGGGAAAAGAGAGGACACTGAATAATGAACAAAAAAATGATTATTCTGTCGCACGACGCGCTGGTTTATGAAGACCTGAATTTTCTGGGTAGCCTGCCGACTTTTGCGGATCTGATCAGCAGAGGCGCGCAAATACGCACTTTGCGATCAATTTACCCCACCATTACCTACCCGGTTCATGCCAGCATCATCACCGGCCAGTATCCAGAACATCATGGTGTGATCAACAATGAACAGGCACAAATGGGTGTCCTGTCGTCTCCCTGGCACTGGTTCGCTGATGCCAACCGCTCAGATACACTGTTCACAGCGGCCAAAAATTCAGGACTGACAACAGCAGCTGTCTTCTGGCCTGTTTCGGGGAATGATCCGGATATTGACTACCTGGTCACGGAATACTGGTCACAGTCGGAGCAGGATGATCTCGAAGATGTGTTCCGCCGATCCGGAACCAGTGAAGCGGTCATGGCTGCTGCCGTCAGAAAAAACCTGCCACTGTTGAAAGGTTTTGAACGGCAGCATCCGCAAGCAGACGAATTTGTGATTCAGACCGCCTGTGACATGATCCGGCAGTTTCAGCCAGACCTTCTAGCCATACATCCGGCAGCGATAGACGGCGCCCGGCATGCCTCCGGCCTTTTTACGGACAAGGTGAATGAATCGCTTCGGCATACGGAACGCTGGACACGCATGATCATCGAAGCAACCCGTGAAGCCGGTGTATATGATCAGACAGACTTCATCATATTAAGTGACCATGGCCAGCTGGAGATCAAGCGGTCTTTGAACCTGAATGTAATCCTGCACGATCATGGCCTGATCAAGACTGATGAGCAGGGGAATTTCCTGGAATGGGATGCTTTTGTGAAGTCTGCTGCCCTGTCTGCCCATGTCTATCTGCGTAACCCTGCTGATGAAGCGCTTTCAGAGCGTGTTTATAAGCTAATGATGCATTTAAGGGATGAAGGAATATACGGTATCAGTGAAGTCTTTACTCGGGACGAAATTCGTAAGAAAGAGCATCTTGACGGAGCTTTTTCTTTTGTTTTGGAAAGCGACGGTTATACATCCTTTGGCAACGACTGGCGCCGTCCGATCGTCCGCTCCTTTGACCTGGACGACTACCGCTTTGGGCGGGCGACCCATGGACACCTGCCAGATAAAGGGCCGCAGCCCACATTCCTGGCAGCCGGACCTTCATTTTTGCCGGGTGCGGTTGTACAGCGTCGGCCGATCGTTGATGTAGCGCCAACGCTTGCCCTGGCACTTAAGTTGCAGTTACCGGATGCCGACGGGCAGCCCGTTAAGGAACTTCTGGTCAATGAGGTTTGAAATGGCGAAACGAACAAAAAACGCAAATGAGCAAAATGGCTTGCAACCTGGTGATGAAACAGTACTTAGCATTGAAGACATCAATCATCTGGGCCAGGGTGTCGGTCATATCAACGGGTTGACCGTTTTCACCACCAACACGATACCCGGAGACAGTGTACATGTGCGCGTCATCCGGCGACATCCAAAATACGCAGTTGCGGAACTGCTCCGCATTCTGCAGCCAGCAAATGCCCGGATTGAGCCAGACTGTCCCCAGGCTGACCGTTGTGGCAGTTGTACCCTGCAGATGATGCGTTATGCTGACCAGCTTCATTTCAAACAACAGCAGGTCGAGCAGGCACTGCTGCGGATCGGACACATAGAGCTGCAGCCAGGCGTCATACAGCCGATCATCGGTATGGATGATCCCTGGCATTATCGGGGCAAAGCGCAGTTTCCTGTCGGTGGCAGTCCAGAACAGCCTCTGATCGGTTATTATGCCAGTCGCACCCATGAGATCGTTGACGCGCCGGTCTGCCGCATCCAGTATCCTGTCGTTGACGCGATCCGGGAAACCCTGCGCCAGCACATCCGGACATGGCAGATCGAACCTTACCAGGATACAATTCACCAAGGCCTCTTGAGGCATCTGGTCGTCCGGATCGGTTATGCGACTGGCGATATCATGATCATTCTCGTGCTCAACGGCGACAATATACCCGGCCAGCACGAACTTGTCCGGCAGCTGCATCTTTGCATACGCGAAAATCAGGAGGCTGAACTGCCACCGCTCAACCTGCGTAGTGTCTGGTTGAATATAAATAAGGCCAGGACCAATGTAATTTTCGGTCCTGAAGACCAGCTGATCGATGGGCAGCCCTGGATCGAAGAAGTGATCGTCGGCATACGCAGCCGTATTTCTGCGCAGGCTTTTTTTCAGGTCAATCCCAGGCAGACTGCCAGACTTTACCAGCAGGTACTCGACATGGCAGCATTGCGTGGACATGAACGTGTTCTGGACCTTTACTGCGGCACCGGGTCTATTACACTGCAGCTGGCTGCACAAGCTCTATATGTCCATGGCATAGAAAATCACATGGGTGCCATTCTTGATGCGCGTATCAATGCCCAACTGAACCATTTTACCAATGTCTCTTTTGAGGCCGGCAACACAGAGGATGTATTGCCGATCTGGATGGAACAGCATCGCGATCTTGATCTTGTCGTCCTTGATCCCCCGCGAAAAGGCTGTGAGTCTGTTGTTCTAAACGCTCTTGGTGAATTGCAGGCTCCCCGCATGATCTATGTGTCCTGTAATCCAGCCACCCTCGCCCGCGATTTACGCATTCTGCAGACATTCAGCTATAAGGTGCAACGCGTGCAGCCGGTTGACTTGTTCCCCTGGACCGGGCATGTGGAGTGCGTAGTATTGATAACAAGGGTGAAAGAGTAGTGGCGTAGAAAGTCCAGTAAATAAGGGCCTTTCAAGGTTTATGAGGGAAAATGCGATCTGCTAAACTTGCGAAAATATCGCTTCGTGGGAACAAGTCCAAAAGGCAAATATTGAACGCGTGTGGTCGATTTAGATGTCAGTGTTTGGCGAGTGGTCAGTTTAGATGTCAGGGGTTCGCGAGTGGTCGATTTAGATGTTTTTTGAATTTTCCAAGGTTGTGTGGTCAGGTTGGATGTTAGTATAAAGAATATTTGTTTTACAGCAATGTTCAAGTATATAAAGTTGGACAAAAGCCCCGAAATACTATTGAATTTTAAATTTTAAATGTTATACTATATAATGTGTAATGATTACAACTTTGTAATAACTATATTATATAGTATAGGTGGTGAGTTAATGAAACCTTCATTTGAAGATATAAAGAAGGAATTAAAGATGAAAAATATCAATCTATCACATCAAAGGCTGAAGGTTTTAGAATATCTTACCCAAAATCACTGTCATCCAACTGTAGAGAATATATATACCGGCCTTCAAAAGGATATACCTACGCTATCAAAAACAACTGTATATAACACTTTGCGAATTTTGGTAGAATCAGGTTTGGTAAGGGTAATTACAATTGAAGATAATGAAACCAGATACGATATTGTAACTGAAAATCATGGACATTTTAAATGTGAATCATGTGGGACTATATTTGATTTTTCCATTGATATAGATTCTTTGTTCCCCGGAGATTTGAGCAAATTTAAGATCAATGATAAAAATGTATATTTTA
>JAAYLM010000414.1 GCA_012521915.1 Oscillospiraceae bacterium
AATTCGATATAAAGCGCACGGGGACAAACGCGCAAGTCGTTCATTCTTTGGCAAAGTGGAAGCGTATGGCGCTCTATTCATATGGTTTCCCGGTGGGCGAAGGCTTGTATGCCGAAATGAACGCCATACGGCGCGATGATGATATGGATGCCCTGCATTCGATATATGTCGACCAATGGGATTGGGAAAAAGTGATTGCCCGCGCCAGCCGCGATTTCAGCACATTAAAAGAAACCGTCCACAATATTGTAAAGGCGATCGGCGCGACGCAAGAAAGCCTTTGGCAGACTTTTCCGCTTTTAAAGCACAGGATCAGTGAAGACATTGCCTTTATCACCACACAGGAACTGGAAGACCTGTACCCGGCTCTTACACCAAAAGAACGGGAAAATGCTTTTCTGCAAGAACACAAAACAGCATTCATCATGCAGATCGGTGATGTGCTGCACTCTGGTACCAAGCACGATGGCAGAGCGCCAGATTATGATGACTGGCAGCTAAACGGAGACCTGCTGTTCTGGAATGATATCCTGGATTGTGCTTTTGAAGTGTCATCAATGGGTATCCGTGTCGACGCGAAAGCTCTGGACGAACAGCTAAGCAAAGCGAATTGCGACGATCGCCGTACACGGCTGTTCCACCGTATGTTGCTGGCCGATGAATTGCCGCTCACCATGGGCGGAGGCATCGGGCAGTCCAGGCTTTGCATGCTTCTGCTGGAAAAGGTGCATATTGGAGAAGTCCAGGTTTCACTCTGGGATGTTAAAACGAAATCGGCCTGCCGGGAAGCCGGCATCAGTCTGCTTTGAAGGGGGACATGAAAGATGATTGATGTTCCTGCCTTATTCGGCAGCCTTGTTTTCAATGACAACGTCATGCAAGCCCAACTGCCCCGGGAGACCTATCTGGCCTTGAAAAAAACCATGGTTCAAGGAACGCACCTTGAGCTGGATGTAGCAAATATTGTAGCAACTGCCATGAAAAACTGGGCGGTGGAAAATGGAGCGACTCATTTCACTCACTGGTTTCAGCCAATGACCGGCATCACCGCTGAAAAGCATGACAGTTTTATCGCACCATCTGGCGACTGCAAGATCATCATGGCTTTTTCCGGCAAAGAGCTCGTTCGCGGCGAACCGGATGCGTCAAGTTTTCCCAATGGCGGTTTGCGGACAACCTTTGAAGCACGCGGCTATACAGTCTGGGATATCACATCCTACGCGTTTATCAAAGATGATACCCTCTGCATCCCCACCGCTTTTTGTTCTTATAGTGGCGAAGCACTGGACATGAAAACACCGCTCTTAAGATCCATGCAGGCGCTGGACAAGCAGGCATTGCGTATCCTGAGGCTGTTCGGCAATCAGACCACCCCTCGTGTCATGACCACAGTCGGTCCGGAACAAGAATATTTCCTGATCGACAAACAGCTTTTTCTCCAGCGCCCGGACCTCATATACACCGGACGTACACTGTTTGGCGCAAAACCGCCCAAAGGGCAAGAACTGGATGACCACTATTTTGGCAGCATCAAACCCAGGGTATCAGCGTTTATGAAGGATCTTGAAATCGAACTTTGGAAGCTGGGGGTTTTCGCCAAAACGAAACATAATGAGGTGGCACCGGCACAACATGAGCTTGCCCCTGTTTTCACTACAACCAACATCGCCACCGACCACAATCAGCTGACGATGGCTTTGATGAAAAGCATTGCTGACAAGCATGGGCTGGCCTGCCTCCTGCATGAAAAGCCATTCGCCGCAATCAATGGCAGTGGGAAACACATCAACTGGTCCATGGCTACAGCTGAAGGGACCAATCTGCTGGAACCCGGCGAGACGCCTTGCGAAAATGCACAGTTTCTATGTTTTTTAGTCGCGATCATCAAAGCCGTCGATTCCTATCAGGATTTATTGAGGGTATCTGTTGCCAGTGCAGGAAACGATCATAGGCTCGGTGCCAATGAAGCGCCACCGGCTATTGCTTCTGTTTTTCTGGGCGATGAGCTATCCGAAATACTGGATGCTCTGGAAAAAGATCAGACTTATCACTCAACGAAAAAACCTCTCATGGAAATCGGGGTGACGGTTCTGCCTCATTTCCCGAAAGACACCACCGACCGAAACCGAACCTCACCTTTTGCTTTCACCGGAAACAGATTTGAGTTCCGCATGGCCGGTTCATCAGGTTCAATTGCCTGGCCTAACACCGTGCTCAACACCATTGTTGCCGATGCGCTCAACAGCTTCGCTGACACGCTGGAAAATGCCAGTGATTTTCATCAGACCTTGGTACAATTAATCAAAGAAACCTGGCACCAGCATAAACGCATCGTTTTCAACCGAAACAATTATGCTGATGAATGGGTTCTGGAAGCTGGTCAACGGGGGCTGACCCATCTGCCGACGACAGCAGATGCCCTGCCTGCCCTGATTAGCCCCGGAAATATCGCACTATTTGTTAAACATCACGTGCTCACTGCCAATGAGCTTCGTTCACGCTATGATGTGATGCTTGAGGGTTATTGTAAAACACTGCATATCGAAGCGCTCACCATGATTGATATGATCAGGAAAGAGGTCATTCCCGCCGCAATCAGCTACCAAAAAGATCTCTTTGACCTCATGTCCATTAAGAAAACCTGCGGCAACTATGGTACGGAGCTGGAAGAACAGCTGGCAGGTCAGGCAGCCAGCTTGTCCAGCTGCCTGCTTTCAGAGATAACAAAACTGGAAAGCCTGCTTGCGCCTGTTTCTCATTTACCTGCATCTGAAAGCATAGCCAGATTCTACCAGGCAGAGATCGGCAATTGCATGAATTCAGTACGCACGGCCACAGATAAACTTGAGACAATCGTCGCAAGCAAATACTGGCCTGTGCCAAATTATGCGGCGCTGCTATACAGCATCCGTTGATGTCATTTGGCTACTCAGCCCACCATTTCCGTTTCATCAGGACAAAATGGTTTCTACCAGCGAGCCTGCAAACAGCCAGTTCATCTCCCGTGTCGGATGATTGATTTTATTGGCCAGCAGTTCTGTCACGTTGACACCATGATGCTGAAGTGTCTTCCACCTGGCATAACAATCACAGACAGGGATGTCCAAACGCATGCATAATGACTTGGCGGTATTCATGTAAACGTCCATGATGCCTTCGTTCTGGGTGCGGCTGGCGCTTTGGGCTATGCTGCGCAGCATATCATTGCTCAGATGACAGCTGACCTGGGTCGCCATCATATTGGGTGTCATAAAAATGATCTCGCAATCGGCCTCCTGCAAGCGCAGAAAAATAGCTTCCAGAGCGTTGGTATAGTTCTGGAGGCCATCCGGGCCGGCCATGGCGTCATTCAGGCCAAAACAGACTACCGTTAAATCAGGGTGGTGCGCCAAGACATCCCTTTCCAGTCGTTCCAGCCCATGAGGCGCATTACTGCCACTGATTCCGGCATTGATCATATTGACCGGCACTTCTGGATACAATAAGGTCAAAATTCTAGCGACATATTGATGGTAGGCGCTGTTTTTGTCAAAAAAGGTTGCCACCCTGCCGTCTTCTTTTTGATAAACCTCAAAACAGCCCTGCGTGACACTGTCACCCAGAAAAGCGATGGTTACTGGAGGCTGGTTCCAGTTATCGCCTGCTTTGGCCATCAGTTTTTGAACAAGACGCATACCTGATCAACTCCCTTTTTGTCGCTATGGTACCAGAAAGTGATGGATTCCGATAGATCACAAGCATAAACGTTCGCAACAACATGACTTCTGCTGCACTTTTCCTCTGGAAAAGAGATAGCCTACGCTGTTGTTTTTTGATATATTTGTAGCAAACATCGACTTATCTGAGGCGCAGAGCCGGAATAAATCTGACTGATGATGTCGATAACAAGGGAGTGAATCATTTGAGCAAAAGGGTTTTTGTCATAGGTGACAGTATTTCCATGCACTATGGGCCATATCTGGAAAAAATGATCGAGCCGGCTTGCCAATATGACCGAAAACGAGGTGCCCAAAAAGCAGAAGCTGACCTTGATACCCCGGCTGGAGCGAATGGCGGCGACAGCAGCCATGTACTTGCCTACCTCCAGTCAGAAAAAGGAAAAGGGCAACTGCCGTTTGATCTCATGGTGTTCAACTGCGGCTTACATGACATCAAGACAGATCCACAGTCCGGCCGTGTCCAGATCTCAGCCGAGGCTTACGAAAACAACCTGAATCGGATTTGTGATCTGGTTCTGGCATCCAACATCGCAATCATCTGGATCAGCACAACACCTGTTGATGATGAGCGGCATAGTACACGCGTCAAGGTTTTTTCCCGTTATAACAGGGATGTCATCCGGTACAACGAGATCGCCCTGGCCACGATGCGCAAACATAAAATACCCACGATTGATCTGTATGTGTTCACAGCAACACTCGGCCCTGAAGCGTACTGTGACCATGTCCATTTCAATAATGAAACAAGAAAGCTGCAGGCAGCGTTCATCGCCGGCCACATTCTCATGGAGCAAAACCTAAATATTGTTGGCCTTGGCGATCAAAAGTCTTGACAAGTATGTTTTTGAGGCGTAGGATCCTGTTCGATTGAATATGATGAAACATGGCCAGATCGTTTATGAAAAAGCAGGCAAAGAAAAAGCTGCTGTCACCTTCAACGAATTACTGGCCATGTTCAATCAAATCAGTATTGAATATGATAATTGGCACGTTTCCCAAACGGAGCGACATTTCTTACAGCAGTTCCATCTTCGCGTAATCGATTTTTCCTTTTTCATCAATCAGCTGACCATCAGCATGCACGCATAGTATTTTCCCTACAAACATTTCATGGGAACCGGTCTTGATTGAATCAACAATAGTGCATTCGATCTGAACGGGGCAGTCATCGAGCAGTGGCGCGTCTATTTTGCTTGCCTGGCCGATTGCCGCGCCGATTGTTTTCAGTTTGTCGCCATCGCGGCGGCTATGGCTGCCCAGATAGTCGAACATCTCTTGATTGTTTTTACCTGGTATATTGACAACGAAGGCACCGGCTTCCTTGATCATGTCGTATGAATAACGTGATGGCACAATACCGACCATGACCATGGGCGGGTCATAGCTGCAATTACAGCAATAAGCCACTGCCAAAGCGTTATCTTCGCCATTCTTGCTCCTGCAGGAAACAAGTACTTTGGGGGAGGGTTGCAGACAAGCATAAATTTCAGCCAATTGTTTTCCCATGATTAACCTCTTTCTGAACAAACATAAGATACGTTAATGTCTGTTCACAAAACATTCTAGACATATTATGAACATACGTCAACAACCGGCATGAAAAAATGCTTGTTTTTTATCTGATCGCTCGTTCTTTGTGTTCCCAAAAAGCCTGCCGGTTCAACCATCCAGGCCGTCCCACACAGGCACTTTGATCAGGCCGCCAATCAATACCGCATCATCACGCGCTTTTTGCGCTTGCATATAGGTATTGACATAAGTTCGTTTTCCGTCGTGCTGCACCAGATTCATCTCATAAACAATATAAATACGAGAAG
>JAAYLM010000055.1 GCA_012521915.1 Oscillospiraceae bacterium
GGGTGAGGTTACCTACATTATCAGCACGTCTGTCGGCGAAAATGTCAATGCTTATCAGATTGTGACGCGTATCGCCGATCTAACCGAACTGGTCCTGGTGACAACCAACGAAAAAGCTTCTGAGCTGCCGATCGGCGCAGAGGTTGAGGTCGAGTACCAGAAGAAGCTCCTGAAAGGCGAAGTCGTCGCCAATCCGTCTACCTTATTCAACGACCCTGACGAGCGTTTGCGCAGCGCGGCGATCATCAAGATGGAAGATGGCTTGCCGGACGATGCCAAACTGGGCAGCAGTGCCTACATCAATTATGTTCAGGATGTCCGGGAGGATGTCATCATGCTGCCGCGTCGGCAGATCAATCTGATGAGCGGCCGCCGTTATGTCAACGTTCTGGAAGATGGTGTCCGTGTGGAAAAGGATGTCGAGATTGGCTTGATGACAGACACCGAGGCTGAGATCGTCAAAGGCTTGGACGAAGGCGACCTGATTATCGTCAATTAAGGAGGCCAATTCGTGCAGACGCTTGTATTCCGAAAGATCATCAGCAACACCTGGAAAGTATTATGCCTGCTCCTGGGGTCCATTCTGGTTGTGGGTATGGTCTGCAGCATACCCATCTATACAAACGGCATCCTGCAGCGCTTGCTGACAAAAGATCTGGAGCAGGTTCTGAAGGAACAGCAGCGCTACCCCGGCTATCTTGTCTTTTCCAGCAATTATTACTATGTTGATAAACAGCAAAGTGAGTCCAACCTGCAGACCATGCGCGAGACATACGCCCAGACTGTTCAGGATATGCCTCTGCAACCGGTCACTGAGTTGGAATCCATTCAGGTCACCAATCTGTACTACACCTATGAAGATGCCAAAGGCACCCAGCGCAAAGGGTTCAATGCCTATTCCCTGAGCGATTTTCCCAGTCGTATCAAGATTGACCGTGGCCGCCTGTATGAAAAGACAGAAGATGGTGTCATAGAAGTTGTCGTGACGGATGCTGCGATGCAGAGACTGAATCTGCTGCTGGATAAAACCTACGACGTGCACAGCTACCGGAAAAGCCGTGATGAACCGCCTCTTTTCAGCATGCGGGTTGTGGGCATGTTTTCGGCAGCAGATCTGCAGGACCTCTACTGGTATCAGCATATCAACAGCTTTTCCCAATCTGTTCTGGTGGATCCTGATGTCCTGAGGCAACTGACTTATGACCATCCGCTTCTATCTGTTGGAGAACAGCAGCTGGCCGCTGCCTATGATTTCTATCAGTTCCGCATACAGGATATTGATCAGATCCAGGCGGTGCATGCCAGTGCACAGGGTCTGGTTGATGAGCACTCCCGCACCACCCGCTTGATTTCAACCTTCAAGCCGGTGATCGAACGGTATGTGGTCCGGGAATCTGAACTGAAGCTGACTTTGCAGATTCTGATCGTTCCGATCCTGCTGATGTTGATCTTTTACATCTTCATGGTTTCCCAGCTGGTGGTTCGCAGTGAGACCAGCCTGATCTCCGTTCTGGAAAGCCGCGGTGCCGGCCGCTCCCAGATTCTCCTGCTCTATGCGCTGGAAAGTCTGATATTCGGCATCATCACCCTGATCATCGGCCCGTTTCTCGGTCTTTGGATGGTGCGTATCATTGGCGCCTCCAACGGTTTTCTGGAATTTGTCAGCCGTGCCGCCCTGAAAGTTGCGATTGACAAACAGGCCATGATCTATGGCGTGATCGCCATGCTGCTTTTTCTGATAACAACCCTGCTTCCTGTGTTTATCCAGTCCAGGACGTCAATCGTCGAACAAAAAAGGAGAAAGTCGCGCGTCAGCAGAGCACCGCTCTGGCAGCGTATTTCTCTGGATTTCATCCTGCTGGCAGTCAGCCTGTACGCGCTCAACCGACTGCAAGCCCAACTTGCTTTACAAAAACTGACCGGGATCGTCGGGACAGAAGCAAATCTGGATTTCCTACTCTTTTTGTCTTCCACCATCTTCATTCTGGGAACCGGCTTATTGTTCTTAAGGCTATATCCGCTGCTGATCCGCCTGATTTATTTTATCGGCCGCCGATTCTGGAACCCGGTGTTTTATGCTTCTTTCCACCAGATTGGCCATTCCAGCGGGCAAGAGCAATTTCTCATGATCTTCCTTATCCTGGCCCTCTCGATCGGGCTGTTCAACGCGAACGCGGCCCGTACCATAAATCGCAACGCGGAAGATACCATCCGCTGCGGGATCGGTGCGGATATCATGCTGAACGAATACTGGCAGAAGTACGACGAGAATGGCGTGCCCATTATTGAGGACAGTGGTCTCGGCATGAGCCTGGATACCAGCACCACTTCCAGCAGCCAGGTTGTGAAATACGATGAGCCGGCTTTTGCCAAGTACCAGAAACTGGACGGTGTTGCCTCAGCCGCGCGTGTCTTTCGCTCATCTGAATCCAGGATCAGCCGCGGCTCCAGCCGCAGCGACGAAGTCAACCTGATGGCGATTGATCCTTATGATTTTGCCAGGACAGCCTGGACACGCAAGGATCTTTTTCGATACCACATGAATGAATACATGAATGTGATGATAACAACGCCAAACGCGGTCATTGTATCGGAGAATCTGCGTGAAGAGCTGGACCTGAAGGTTGGTGACGGCATCATCTACAGTGTCAACAGGACTGATACGGTGGATGGTGTTATCATCGCCTTTGTTTCTAACTGGCCGGGTTACCAGCCAACAGTGATTGACAGGACTGGCCAGTTGCGCCAGCAGGGGCTGATTGTGGCCAATCTTGAATTCATGCTTAGCAAGACTGCCATTCAGCCTTACGAAATCTGGCTGAAACGCGACACGGAAGCTACCGACAAAATGATCTATGATGCCATTGAAGATGACCGTATCAACGTAACCAACATCGCTTCCGCGACACAGATGATCACATTGGCCAAGAATGATCCGCAGCTGCAGGGTACAAACGGTGCCTTGACCTTGGGCTTTATCGTCTCCATGCTTATATGCGCGGTTGGATTTCTGATCTACTGGATCATGTCGGTACAAGGCCGTGTCCTTCAATTTGGTATTTTCCGGGCGATGGGCCTGAGCAAAGCGGCTGTCATTGGTATGATCATGACCGAACAGGTTCTGGTTTCAGGAATCGCGATTCTGGCTGGTGTGATCATCGGCAGCTTGAGCAGCCTGTTGTTTGTGCCCCTTTTCCAGATCGTCTATAGTACAGCGGATCAGCCCATCCCTTTCCGGATCATTTCAGAAACCAGCGATGCCAACAAAATTTATGTCATTCTGGGACTGCTGCTGCTGATCTGCTTCGCGATATTGGCCCGTCTGATCCTGCGCATCAAGATTGATCAGGCGGTCAAATTAGGTGAGGAATAATCATGAGTGATGCAGAAAAA
>JAAYLM010000056.1 GCA_012521915.1 Oscillospiraceae bacterium
CGACCACAGCCGCCACGACCCACCGGCCGACCACAGCCGCCACGACCAGCCGGCCAACCACAACCGCCACGACCAGCCGGCCAACCACAGCCGCCACGACCAGCCGGCCGGCCACAACCACCACGACCAGCCGGCCGACCGCCGCACCCACGGCCACCAGAAAGCCGACAGCAACAGCAACACCAACCAGCTCGGCATCTGGTGGTTCCTTCCCGGTAAAAAGCTATGGTACATTTTTCCGTGACCAGTACGGCCAGAATAGCCAAATTACCACAGCCGCTTCAGGAGGTCTCCATATTGATGCCGGCAGCAGTTCTTATGGTGTGGTTCTGGTTCGGATTGATACAACAGGGATCCCGGCCAGCAAGCGCTGCAAGATTATTGTGATCGCCAACAAAGCCAGTTATCAATACAACATCAGTGAACGGGGCAAGTACATCGGAATCCCTTTACAGCTTGGCAATGGCAACTATACGCTGTCTGTTTATGAACAAGTAGAAGGCACATCCTACGAACCGCGTATGGTACATGCCTTTTCCGTTTCGCTTTCATCGAGTCTGCGACCCTTTACAGCTGCTTCGATCATCAGCGATTTTTCACGCAGCTCATCACTGGTCAGCCGGGCGGGTCAGCTGAGCAGCGGGCAATCAAGTCAGACAGATCGAGTAACAGCGGTCTACAGCTGGATCGTCAAGAACATCTCCTATGACCATGCCCTGGCTTCTCAGTTTCTCAGCAGCCAGTCCCAACACAATGATTATCTGCCTGATCCCAACAGAACGTTTTCTTCAGGCAAGGGAATATGTTATGACTATGCCTCCCTGATGTGTGCCATGCTGCGTTCCCAAGGCATTCCAACCCGCTTGATCAAAGGATCAACGCCCCTTGGCTATCATGCCTGGAACGAAGTGTTTTTTGAAGGTAAGGGCTGGGTTGTTGTTGCAGGATTTCGTTGGCAGGAGTCAACTGGTTCCGTCTGGGTCATGCTGGACTCAACCTGGGCAGCCTCCGGCATGAGTCCGGAAAAAATCGTTTCTACCTCGCACAATAAACAGCGCATCTATTAACAGCACAACTTTCTATATTCTTTTCAACACCTTTTCCCATTGAGCAGGAGGACACGGCCTGCTCAATAGCTGCGTCGGTCAATCACGCGCTGTGCCTTTCCCTCGCTACGCGGAAGTGAGCGCGGCTCAACCAGTTTAATTTTCGCGGATATGCCCAATGTGGCCTGGATGTCTTGATACAGCTTTCTTTCTGTCTGTTCAATATCCTTGATGGAATCAGAGAAAAAGGTGGGCGTCATTTCAATCTGCACTTCCATCTGATCCAGATTATGGACGCGGTCCACATAGATCATGTAATGCGGCTCAACTTCACCATAATTCAGCAACACGGATTCAATCTGTGTGGGGAAGACATTGACGCCGCGTATGATCAGCATATCATCAGCCCGTCCAGTCACCTTTTCCATGCGTACCGTTGTTCGCCCACAACCACAGCGACCATAAAACAGCCTGGTCAGATCATGCGTGTTGTAGCGAATCAGCGGTGTTCCCTGTTTTGTGACACTGGAAAAGACCAGTTCACCCAGTTCTCCTTCCGGCAATTGTTCATGCGTCTGGGGATCGACCACTTCAGCGATAAAGTGATCCGACTGAATATGGAGCAGGTCGCCGGCTTCACAGCTGATCGAAACACCTGGACCCATGGTTTCTGAAAGGCCGTAAATGTCAAACGCCCGCAGGTTAAGCTTCTCTTCGATTTGCTCTTTCATGGCCAGTGACCAAGGCTCCGCGCCAAATATCCCGACGCGCAGGCTGAGCATCGATTTGTCGACGCCATAAGTTTCCAGTTCATCGGCCAGATGGAGGGCGTATGAAGGGGTGCAGGCCAGTGCCGTCGGTTTGAAATCAGCCAGGATCTGAATCTGACGTTTTGTATTGCCTGAGGAAACAGGAATCGTTGTCAGACCCATCCGTTCAGAACCGTAATGTAACCCAAGCCCGCCGGTAAAAAGGCCGTAGCCGTATGCTACATGAAGGATGTCTTTTTTGGACAGCCCGGTCGCGGCCAGAGCCCTGCAGCAGCATTCGCTCCACAGATCGATATCGTCCTTTGTGTAGCCGACAACTTTTTGCTTGCCAGTGGTCCCTGATGAGGCATGGATACGCACAATATCTTCAATCGGCACCGCAAAAGTTCCATACGGGTAGTTTTCCCGCATGTCTTCTTTGTCGGTAAAAGGCAAATGGCGCAATTCAGCGAGGGTTCGGATGTCGCCCGGCTCCAAACCGGCGTCCCGCATACGCTTTGTATAGTAGGGCACTGTACCGTACATGCGCCGGACGCAGTCCGCCAGCCGCTGTCCCTGCAGTGCCTGCATCTGCTCAAACGGCATGGTTTCCATCTTTTCGTTCCAGATATAACTGCTCATACAACGCGTCTCCTTATGCTTTTTCACCTGAGATAAAAAAATCCGCCATCCCAGCATGGGACGGCGAACATGCACCGCGATACCACCCATTTTCGCGGCCGCAGACCGCGCACTCTGACAGGATCCATTCGATCCCTGGCCCTTTAACGCTGGCCGGACGGAAAAGCCTACTCTTGTTCAGCTATCGGTTCAGGAGTGAATTTCGCGGTATCCTGCCTGTTCCTGCTCTCAGTCTGCGGCTGGAACGCCCTGTCGGCACTAGCTCCGTTACTCGTCTCCGTCACTACCTTTATAATATGGCAATTATCTACAGCACCGTTTAATTTGTCAAGTCTAACGCCTGATTCCTTGCTCTCCTGGTCTGTTGCCAGTTCGTTTATCAATGGCACAATACATATTTGGAACTTCAATTTTCTTGTGCGTAGATAATATCGGCCAGTAAAATAACGGCTTGCCCCGGCTGCACCGTGAAACGGAACAGTCGGTCGGCATAAACAAGGTCAAAGTAACTGCCAAATTTAGCGCTGACACCACTGCGGTTTTTCAAAGGTATGCTCAGAACAAGCGTATGCTCAGCTGCCTGGTCTATACGGGCATAGAATGACAGTTCTTGTGCTGTCATCACCAGTGTCCCTGTGACAGGCTGCTTGATTTCCGGTTCATCTGGCCAGGATAGGGTAGCGGGGAACGTACGCTTGAACGAATCATGCTTGATCGCCTTTTTCAGCCGGTTTAGCTGCCAACGATGCCAGCTGGCAACATCCGACCAGACTTTACAGGGGGCTGCACCAGGTGCGGCCGGTGCTGACCGGATAAGGCCTGTCGTGTCAACCAGCCCTTGATTGCCGCAGTTGCGACATATTATCGCCCGGTCAATTGTTTTCATAGCCAATTCACGGCCACATGAGGGGCATTGGTGGCATATATCCGACATGCCAGCTGCCGGCCGCCGGCTGCGATATCGAACTGGCCTGGTTTTCTGGAGATCATAGTCATTGTAGGCCATGGACTTCAAGATGGTTTGGCGAAGACCTGCCGGCGTTGCCAACTTGATGGCATCCCGGTCCAGCAACAGACTGGCTGACACATGGACACGCCCTGGCCTGAACAAACCCTTTGCCCAGCGCGGCCAGGCCAGATAAGCTCCTTGCTCCATAACCATAACCACCGGACAGCCGGCTTTTTTAATCAGTTTAAAGAGCGATTCATCAACCGGCTGCAGCCGGCCGTCAATAGAACGCTGACCTTCCGGGTAGATGGCTACAGCGCCGCCGCTTTGCAGTGTGCCCAGGACAGTCTTGATCGCCTGCATATCAGTGCGAAACTGAGTTTTGGGTATAGCGCCCACCTTATGCAGCAATACGGAGGCAAAGCGGCCGCGAAAAAAATCGCGGGAAGTCATAAAGCGGATTTTCCGTGGCCACAGTGCGGCTGCCATGATCAGCGGGTCGAGATAAGAAGGATGATTGCCAAGTAGAATGACAGGACCTTTTAAAGCACGTACAGAGGAGTCGACCCGGATACGCAGCGAAAAAAGCAAGCGAAGCAGCAACGACGCGACCAGTGTCAGCAAATGGTAGAGCCACGCTGCTGTTTGCGGTAATTTCTTTACAAGAGGACGACCGCCTGATTTGGATTTTTTCACCGATTCTGCCAAATACCCACATCCAGTCTATGTTTTTTGATTCTGTTTCATACTCAAAGATATACGTTTCCGGGCGACATCAACCTGTAACACACGAACCTGGACGGCCTGTCCTGTCTGGACAACAGACAGCGGATGCTTCACAAACTGGTCAGACAACTCCGATATATGGACCAGGCCGTCCTGATGGACACCAATATCGACGAAGGCACCGAAATCAGCAACATTGCGTACAATACCCTGCATGACCATGCCTGGCTTCAAATCCGACAGGTCAAGCACTTCCCGGGTTAACGTTGCCTGCGGCAATTCATCGCGCAGATCCCGGCCAGGTTTTTCCAAGGCCTTGAGAATGTCCGCCAGTGTCCATAATCCCAGGCCAATACGTTCAGCCAGCTGCTCTTGATTAGCCAGGCGGGCACGTCGTGCCAGTTCCGGTGATGGCGGCATATTATAAAGCTCGCCCAGCTGATAAACCTGCGTGTAGCGCTCTGGATGCACTGATGTATTGTCCAGCAGTTCTGCCGCATCGGGTACGCGCAAAAAGCCTGCACACTGCTGGAACGCCGCAGGTCCGAGCCGGGTCACCTGCAGAAGGGCCTGCCTGTTGGGAAAAGGCCCGTTCTGTTCTCGCCAGGCA
>JAAYLM010000415.1 GCA_012521915.1 Oscillospiraceae bacterium
ATGAACCAAATTTTTGAGAGTAATCATATCGTTCCCATTTGTTTGTCTTAGGATCTCTAAAATAGGCATGATTGATGGGTTCGGAATTATTCTCGTGAAATGATTCGAACATTACAAGTTTTATATTCTTGAGTCTTTCTAAGTGTTTATTAAGAGAGTAACCCTGTCTGGCATAAATTGAATACAGAGAAAAAAGTATTGCATCGCATTTGGCAGTATCAAAAATCCGGAATATTTCTACTAAGTTCTCCGTAAAATCATGATGAACATTATACTCCCTACTCGCCATCCCGATTTTTGAGATCTTAATTTCTGGTTTTTGCCCCACATAAGAAGTTTTGTTGGGTTCTTGTTTATTGGTCATTTTTGGATAGTGCTTCCTGGTGTGTTTTGTTTTATGTTCGGATTTTTTTGTCATGGTTACAGAATGAACTATTACTGTATTGTTTTCATCATGTAGTCCCCTTATTCAGGGGGCTAGTAGACTGTCAACTCCAGCGCTATCATTTCTGCTTGTTTCAGGACGGTGTCGGTGGCCAGTTTTTGCATGTCCGGGGGATAGCCGTATTTACGTAACAGACGCTTGACGGACACTCTTAATTTTGCCTTTACACTTTCCTTGATGGTCCAGTCAATTGTGGCATTCTGCCTTATGGTTTCAGTCAATACAACGGCCAGTTCACGAAGCTTATCTTGTTGCATCAGATCTCTTGCGCTATCGTTGTTGGCTACTGCTGTATAAAAGGCATACTCAAAATCGGACAGACCCATTGACTTAGCCTCGTTGTCCATTTCCACAATTTCTTTGCTTAAGCTTATCAGTTCTTCAATCACTTCGGCTGCCGTCAATATCTTATTGTGGTATTTCTTAATGCTGCTTTCCAGCATTTCAATCAGGGACTGGCTTTTGACAAGGTTTTTCTTTGCCCTGGACTTGATCTCATCATTCAACAACCTTCTCAACACCTCCAGCGCCACATTCTTATGCTCCATATCCTTGAGTTCCATCAAAAACTCATCCGATAGTATGGAAATATCGGGCTTCTTCAAGCCGGCTGCGCTAAAAACATCAATCACCGGCTCAGTCACCAGGGCCTTGTCAATCACCTGGCGAATGGTAGTTTCTATCTCTTCATCGGTCTTGCCCTTACCCGTACTGTCAAACTTAGCCAAACGAGCTTTCACGGCCTGGAAGAAAGCCACTTCATCTTTAACGTCCATAGCCTGTTCGTGGGGAATGGCAATAGCAAAAGCCTTTGACAGTGCCGTTACTTCGTTTATGTAGCGTTTCTTGCCGTCTTCAAGTCCCAGGATATGTTCCTCGGCAGCCAGGATCATGGAGAGTTTCCTGGCTGTCTCGGCCTGGAAGTATTCCTCGTACGGGAATCCGTGGTACATGTTGGATACCACTTCGAGTTTTTCCAGCATAAGCTCAACAGCCTGCTCCTGCAGGATGGTCGGATCTCCCTTGCCGCCCGAATCGGCATAAAAGGAAAGGGCTTTTTTCAGGTCCGAGGCGATTCCCAGGTAATCCACGATCAATCCTCCCGGCTTGTCCTTGAACACACGGTTGACCCTGGCTATGGCCTGCATCAGGTTGTGTCCCTTCATGGGCTTGTCAATATACATGGTATGCAAACACGGTACGTCAAATCCCGTAAGCCACATATCCCGCACAATAACCAGCTTCAGTTCATCCTGGGGATCTTTCATGCGATCGGCCAATACCCTGCGTTGGCTTTTTGATGTGTAATGTTTTGCTATCTCCGGCCCATCCGATGAGGCAGAGGTCATAACGACCTTAATCACGCCTTTGTTCAGGTCCTTTGAATGCCAGTCAGGACGCAAAGCAACAATGGCCTTATACAGATCGGCAGCTATCCTGCGGCTCATGGTCACTATCATGCCCTTGCCGTCAAAAACCTCCTGCCTGTGAGTAAAATGCTCAATAATATCACAGGCAACCTCTTCAAGACGATCTTTACTGCCCACCAGTGCTTCCAGCTGCGTCCACCTTGCTTTTACCTGTTGCGGTACCGGGAGGTCTTCCATGTTTATCTCATCATCCAGCTGTTTGACCAGCGCCCTGCCCTGGTCACTCAATTTTACTTTGGCCAAGCGGCTTTCATAGTATATCCGGACCGTTGCACCATCTTCCACGGCTTGTGCCACATCATAAATGTCCACGTAATGACCGAAAACTGCAGGTGTGTTTACATCGGTACTTTCTATGGGAGTCCCGGTAAAACCCAGGTAGGTGGCATGGGGCAATGCGTCACGCAGGTATTTGGCAAAACCATAGACGATCTTTGTGCCTTCAACCACCCCGTCATGGTTTCGGGTATCGATGGTCTTGGCCTTGAAGCCGTATTGGCTCCGGTGCGCCTCATCGGCAATGACAATGATATTTTCCC
>JAAYLM010000416.1 GCA_012521915.1 Oscillospiraceae bacterium
CAGTTAGGTGCGGGGTTGGGGTTGAGTACGTGTAACTTGCATCAATCGTTATAGGCTTGACATCGGCTAGATGCATTCGAGGATTAGTCGATTTCTTTTGAGATTTCCTCGTATTCGTGATATTATTAAACAACTGCATATATCACCCCGGCTTCCCCGGGTTTTGGAAGGATACGCCATGAATGCGAACCAAACTTTGCCCTTAGGATATGTGGAGCGGTTTTGGTTTCTGGTCAGCATTCGTTTAACTCATTTGCACTGGATGAGCAGGTTGAATTGTCATTTCGGCCAGCACGAATGCATGAGATGGATTATGTAATGAGCCTCAAGTATTCGCATATTGTTATATAACGCGCAGTACCAGCCAATAAATGAGCAGGAGACCAATGATGAATACTACGGATCTTAAGTTCTTCACTAATGAACCTGAACGCGATTTGTATGGAAGGTTTGCGTCAATCCTGAAGAGCAATACACAATTTTTTGATGTGCTTGTCGGTTATTTCCGCACAAGTGGTTTCTTCAGGATGTGGGAATCCATGGAAAGCGTAGAAAAGATTCGCATTCTTGTGGGTCTGAACGTGGATCACTTTACCGTGAAGATCATTGACCGCTCGAAGGAAGAAGCGAAATATGCATCTGTCTCTTCCAAGGAAGGCAAGGCAATCGTAGCGGAGGAAATTGAAAAGGAATTTGAAAGGGCTGAAGCTTCCGAGGCTGTTGAAAAAGGTGTACGCGTTTTCATTAGTTGGCTGAAATCTTGCAAACTGGAAATGCGCATATACACTGAAGCGCCGATACATTCGAAGGTGTACATCATGCGAAAAGATCCAGATAAGGTTTTTGACACTTTCGGCAGTGTAATCACAGGCTCAAGTAATTTTACCGAAGCTGGCCTTCGAGGCAATCTTGAATTCAACGTAGAATTGAAGGATGCTGCAGATGTTCATTTTGCCCTAGACCGCTTTGAAGCATTGTGGGCAAAAAGTACGGATATCCGCGACGCCTATATTGAATCCGTTGAGCAGCATACGTGGATGCGCGGAGACATTACGCCTTATCAACTATACCTGAAAACGCTTTACGAATTCTTCAAGGAAGAAATCAACTCCGATAAAGAGAATTTCCAGACCCTTCTTCCTGATGGCTACATGCGTCTTCAGTATCAGATCGATGCGGTGATGCAGGCAAGGCAGAAGCTGGAGGCCTACGGTGGTGTGTTCATTTCGGACGTAGTTGGTCTTGGCAAGACATACATTTGTGCCATGCTTGCCAACAGTTTCAACAGAAATGCTTACAAGCTGATCATCTGTCCTCCTGTCCTGTGTGAATATTGGCGCAGTGTGCTGCAGGAATTTGACGTGTCCCGCTGTGATGTTGAATCGCTTGGTATGCTGGATAAAATCATCGCAAAAGGCACAAGTAAGTATCAATATGTGTTTGTCGACGAAGCGCATCGTTTCCGCAATAGCGGAACCGAGGGCTTTACCGCTTTGCACCAGATTTGCCGCGGAAAAAAGGTCATCCTGATTTCAGCCACCCCAATCAACAACTTTACGAGCGACATAGAGAATCAACTCTATCTATTCCAAAACAAGCAGAGCGGAACGATCAATGGTATTCGAAATCTGGATGGCTTCTTCCGTGCGCTAGATTCCAGTCTGCGAAAGTTTGGCAAAGGGACGCCTGAGTACATGCAGCAGTTGCGTCATAACTCCGAAGTCATCCGTGACAGATTATTGCGTGAAATCATGATCCGCCGTACACGCGGTGAGATTTCCAAGTATTATGCCACTGATCTTGAGAAACAGGGCTTAACTTTTCCGAAAATCGGAAATCCCGAAAAAATCATATATGCTTTTGATGACCAAACGGACGAGGTGTTTACCGATACGATTGAGCAGATCAAGGGCTTCAAGTACTCCCGGTACACACCATTACTGTATCTGAAAGATAAGAAGAAGTACGCAACTCTCCTGGCTGGGCAGCACAACATGAGCGGATTCATGAAAGGTGTCCTGGTCAAACGCCTGGAAAGCAGTTTCTACGCCTTCAGAAAAACCCTTGCGCGCTTTATTGATTCATACGACCGTTTCATTAGAATGTTTGAATCAGGAACCGTGCATGTTGGGAAAATCAAAAATCTGTACGACTTGCTGGACAACGGCGAAGATCAGAAGCTGTTGTATTTGATTGAGCAAGGTGAAATTTGGAAATTCACCTCCGATGAGTTTGCAACATCATTTATCCGTGATCTGCAAAGCGATCTGGCGCAGCTTCGAACATGGCAGTCTCTTTGGAACCAGATCAAGGTAGACCCCAAGCTTGTCGAGTTCAAAAGAAACTTGACCACGAACCCTGTCATGAAAGGAAAGAAGGTCATAGTTTTCACGGAATCAACTGAAACAGCGGAGTACCTGCATGAGAGTCTTTCTGACCTCTATGGTGACAGGGTAATATTCTACAGCGGCCAAAGCTCTGCTGCGCTAAAAGCTGAGATTGAAGATAGTTTCAATCCAAAGAACAAGGACAGGAACAATGACAAATATGATTTGTTGATTACCACAGACGTGCTGTCTGAAGGCGTCAACCTTCATAGGGCAAACGTGCTGATCAACTATGATTTGCCATGGAACCCCACAAGGATCATGCAGCGCGTGGGACGAATCAACCGTGTAGGGACGGAATTTGACCGGATTTACGTGCATAATTTCTTCCCCACCGCGCAGAGCAAGAGGCAGATGCCCCTGGAAGAGCGCATTCTTGAAAAGCTGCAGGCTTTCCACGACACCTTGGGTGAAGACATCAAATACCTGTCCGACCAGGAACAGGTTTCACCGAAGAAACTTTTCTCAGACCTGAATATGAACCTCGATGATGACGAAGAGAGCAATAATCCTGAACTTGCATATCTTGCAGTCATCCGCCAGGTACGGGATGACAATCCGATGCTCTTTGAAACCATCAAGCGCTTGCCGAGAAAGAGCAAGGCAGGTAAAAGGTCCTCACTGGTAAACAGAACCGAAACGATCAGCTTTATCCGAAAA
>JAAYLM010000057.1 GCA_012521915.1 Oscillospiraceae bacterium
ATTCTTTGCTTTTTCATAGGCTTCATGACGAATAGGCTGTCCCCATTCCCAGCCTTCATCAACCCATCTATCTATAAATCTTGCGTTGATTTCAGTATATTTTTTGCTCATATAGACCTTTCCTCCTATCGAAACCACGTGCCATGATTCGTGCTCTTTGCCATATTAAAACAACACAAAGCCATAACCCCCGTTTTGCATGCGTTTTCTTGTATCGATTGTCCACGTCACCCCATGCAGCCGTTTACCTTCTTCTGCCAGCTGTTCTTGCGTGTACGGAACCATCATGTTAGGCTGTTGATAACTTTGGATATTTTCCCGGCGCCAAAACAACTGCTTAAAGATTCGCACAAACGCGCCAAACGGGCAAGAGTCTGTTTCGATTCGTCACAGGGAGGGTGTTCCATGCCACTGAAAATCATCCGAGATGACATCACCAGGGTCCATGCAGATGCCATTGTCAACGCGGCCAACTTTGAACTGGCACAGGGTGGTGGTGTCTGCGGCGCCATTTTTATGGCAGCAGGTGCTGCTGATCTGCACCGGGCTTGCCGGGAGGCAGGCACCTGCCCGGTTGGCGAGGCTGTCATCACGCCGGCGTTTCGCCTGCCGGCACGTTTCATCATCCATACGGTCGGACCTGTTTGGCAAGGTGGCAGTCATGGTGAACAGGCTTTGCTGGCATCCTGTTATCGAACAGCTCTGCAACTGGCTTTAGCTTATCGCCTAAAATCAGTCGCCTTTCCCCTGGTCGCCACAGGGATCTACGGGTATCCCAAAGAAGAGGCACTGCAAACAGCGATCCATGAAATAGGTTCTTTTCTGCTCAAACATGATCTGCTGGTCTATCTGGTTATTTATGACCAGGCATCCTTCGCCCTCTCACAACAAAAAACAGAGTCGATCACAGCTTATATCGATGACCATTATGTTGCGGCTCATCCTGATCGGCGGTCACGCCAGAATGTATTTGGGGATGATATCTTATTCAAAGTGTCCCATACGGTCAAGGAAGATACGGCAGACACGCAAACACAGCAACCTTTCGACCAGCGTCAACAAAAGCGGCGGCTGGATGATGTTGTCAACCATCTGGATGAATCTTTCTCCCAGATGCTGTTGCGCCTGATAGACAAGAAGGGCTATAAGGACGCCGTTGTCTATAAACGGGCCAACATAGACCGGCGGCATTTTTCTAAAATACGCAGCAAGCAGAATTATCAGGCCAGCAAACCAACGGCACTGGCCTTGTCCATTGCTCTGGAGCTCAGTCTGGATGAAACCCGCGATCTGCTCGCCCGTGCCGGATATGCCCTGTCACACAGCAACAGATTCGACCTGATCGTCGAGTACTTTATCCTAGAGGGCAATTACGATATTTTTGAAATAAATCAAGCCTTGTTTTCTTTTGATCAGCCTCTGCTTGGTTCTTGAATTGTCGCCTGTCAAGCGACCTCAGCCCAACTTATCTGTCCTAAACTGAGGATAACAAATGATAAGGGGTGACGAACATGAAGAGAGAACGTACAGAGCTGGTTTTCATTCTCGATAAAAGCGGCTCCATGTCCGGTTTGGAGAGCGATACCATTGGCGGATACAACGCCATGCTGGCCAGGCAGAAGAAAGATGACGGAGATGCCACTGTGACAACGGTTCTCTTCGACGACCAGTACGAACTGCTGCACGACCGTATCCCTATCAGGGGTGTGGCACCGCTGACGGACAAAGATTACAGGGTGGGCGGCTGTACGGCGCTGCTGGACGCTTTGGGAAAAACCATCCATAAAATCATCAATGTCCAACGTAATACCCGTGAGGAAGAACGCGCTGGCAAAGTTCTGTTCGTGATCACGACGGATGGCCTGGAAAATGCCAGTCGCGAGTATGCCTACGCCCAGGTCAGAAGAATGGTAACCTGCCAGATAGAACGTCATGCCTGGGAATTTATCTTTCTGGGTGCGAATATGGATGCTGTCGCCGCCGCAGCAGACTTTGGCATTTCCGAAGACCGTGCTGCCAATTTCAAAGCAGACGCCACCGGTGTTGAATTGAATTTTTCGATCGTCAGCGACGTGGTCAGTGATATGCGTGCCGGTCGCGGTATCCGTAAGGACTGGAAGGAAAAACTCGAAGAGGACAAAAGAAAACGCTGACTAGCGCTTCCTTGGCATAAGTGAAACAGGCCTGCATCAACAGACTGTCAAGTCTTTGTGACAGGCCTTTTTTGTTATCAGACAGGCGTCCTAATGGACAAGCATGTCTCGTTAGATATCATTCAGGATATTGCTCTGACAAACAGTTTTTTTGCGGCTGAATTTTTTTCGCATAGTACAGGACAAGCGCTCCATGATCCCGCATGTGATTGATATACCGGTCATATCCCCAATGCAGGTAAACAGCCAGGTTCCGTGTTTCTTTCGCATCGACACCGATGGTCAGCGTCTCATAGCCCCGTTCACAGGCATAGGCTTCCATCAGTCGCATCAGTCGACTGATATGACCTTGCCCTTCAAATGCCTTCTCGATTTTCAGTGCGCTGACATGAGCGACCCGCGCGCCATCGGCCAGTTCTGTTCTACCGTTTATTGTCCTGCTTTCAGGGGAGAAGTACAAACTCCCCTGTCCGATCAGGCCGTCATCGCAGGCAACAACAAAGGTCCTGCACAGTCCGTTCCGGTTGTACACCAGGCAGGCTGCTTTACCAGCGATCCAGCGTTCGTCGCCACCGTGAGCCTGAATATCACAGTCCCAGATGCGTTCCAGATCCTGGATTGAAGCAGCGCGATAATTAAAATGCATTATTTTCACCAAAGCGGCCGGTGTGCATGGCTATACCCTGAGCAAGCCACGAAAACCGCGCGAGCTGTAAAAGGACGGCGCGCTGTTGTGGTAGACAAAGACATGCTCATATCGCCGGTCAGCAAAAAGGGCACCGCCCAGCTTTCGGATCTTCTCTGGCGTCTTCAGCCAGCTTGAGGTTTTCTGATCAAACGATCCACGTGTCTGTAAAAATCGATAAGCTTCTTCGTCCAGCAGTTCAATACCTATTTCCCTGGCCTGATCCAGCGCGTTGCCCGCCGGGTAGACTCCTTTTTTGTTGCGTGCCAGTTCCCCCTCTGAATCATAGCAGGTGTTCCGGCGTCCCTGGGGACTTTCCGGTGAACAGTCAAAAAAGAGCAGTGCACCGGTCGCTTCATCACGATCGACCACATCAGGTTCACCGCCTGTCGCTTCCATAACGGTCAGTACCGGCAGTGCATGCTCATGCTGAGTGATCCTTGCCTCCACGTCATCCCAAACGATTCCTGGGTGGCGGTCTAAATGCGCCAGAAAGCGTTTTTTCAAAGCAATCAGCAGTTCATCCTGTGCCATATCATCAACCTCCGGTCGTGCCTGTTCACGAAAGAAAAGGCTCCTGAGAGGATCACGATCCTTCATCAGATGTTTTCCACGAATTGAATGCGCAATCCGTTAGGATCCAGTACGAAAAAAAATCTGACATGAGGATTCGGCTGGACTGGACCTTCCTGAATCGCGATGCCTTTTTGTTGAAGAAAACGGATCTTCTCATCAACTGATTCTATGACAAAGCCCCAGGAAATGTCGTATCCAACGTTAATTTCCTTTTTCCCGACTTGGCAGATCAATTCGATTTTTGTTTCTCCATCACCAAGAAAAGCAATCTCCATTCCCGGCCCGCCTTGGAAGATCCGCTCAACCTTCAGCCCAACAATCTCCTGGTAAAATTCAAGTGATTCTGCCATATTTTTAACACGCAACGTACTCCAGCAAAATTTCATCGTCATGCTCCTGTCCCATCTTAGTTATACCTTACACACCTGCCAGTTACGGAGGTTTCTGAACAAGTGACTGATTCAGTGGTTACTGGTATCTTAAACTGTTGCAGCCATGTCTGTAAAGCATAACAATACCCTACCCAGGTTAACCACCAGCATAAACGGGCGAAATAAGGTTCCTTGACAGTTCTGCTGTTCAGGCTGATGATATTAGCATGAAAACCAACGGGCATCAACGCGGGGGTTCGACTATGAAACAAAGTAATCTTCTGTTTGTCTTTTCAGATCAGCATCGCTGGTGTGATATGGGCATCTATGGAAACAGCCAGGTCCAGACACCGAATTTTGATCGTTTTGCCAGGCAGGGGGTTGTGTTTGATCACTGCATTTCCCCGTCGCCGCTCTGTGTACCGGCCCGGGGATCTTTGCTGACTGGCTTGTATCCGCTTCGACATGGTGCGCTTACCAACGACCTGCCCATCCGGCAAGATATTCCCAGCATCGCCCATGTGCTGCGCGACAACCGCTACAAAACCGGTTATATCGGCAAATGGCACCTGGCCGGCGTGCCGCGGGACCAGTTCATACCGCAGGGGCAAGGCCGTCTCGGTTTTGAAAGCTGGAAAGTCTGTAACTGCAGCCACAACTATCAGCAAGCCTATTATTATGATGAGAACAACCAGCGTATTGAGATAGAAGGCTATGAGCCGATGGCCCAGACAGACCTGGCGATTGACTTCATTAAAGAGAATCAGGCGCAAAACTGGGGGTTGTTTCTCTCCTGGGGTCCGCCGCACAACCCTTATCATGAACTGCCTGAACGGTATGTCGATCGTTATCGTGATCTGGATCCGGCTCTGCGTCAAAATGTACCAGAAGTGATCCGGGCGACGCAGACAACACAGCTCAACAGGCAGGATATAAAACATAACCTTCGAGGCTACTATGCGCATATTACGGCTTTGGACGAGCAGTTCGGCCGCTTGCTGCAGACGCTCGAGCAGACTGGTCAGCTTGAAGACACCCTGATCATCTATACCAGCGATCACGGGGACATGCTGGGCAGCCAAGGCTTTACCAATAAGCAACTGCCGTATGAAGAATCAATCCGGGTGCCGTTACTGGCTTATAAGAGCGGTTTAACGAACTCTATGCGCTGCCAGCAGCAAATCAGCCTGGTTGACCTGCCCGTCAGCCTGCTTGACCTGCTTGGCCTGTCCTTTAGCAGTCAAGTTGACGGCTTGAATTTGAGTCGTCTGTTTACTGAGCGGGATGCAGCCGGTCGTGAGGCCTGCTATATTGTTGAGCTGGTGCCTTGTCATCAGGCTATGCAAAGAGGCGGCTCAGAATGGCGCGCCATCCGAACAGATCGCTACACCCTGGCCAGAACGGCAAAGGACGAAGGCTTTGTCCTTTATGATCATGTCAACGACCCTGAGCAGCTGGAAAACCTGGTTGACGACCCCGCCTGCCAGTTTTTGAAAAAACAGTTGCTTGAGCGCCTTGACCAGGAGATCAGGCGCCATGACCAGCTGCTGCCCTGGCCTGATCTGATCAGGCATTACGGTTACACTGAAGCGTGGAACAAAAGCCAGGCCTATTTCGGGTTGCCACTGCTGGAGGCATGAAGGTAGCCTCGCGCGCAGCTATCCTGAATAACGAACACGACAAAAGGCCACAGCTCAGGCAGCGCTGTTCTTACCGGCTCCATCCGCTCATAAACCGCTTCAGCTGAAACATCGTGTTTCACCCAGGTATGGCCGTCAGTCAAATAGTTGATGAGGAAGGGCTGGAAGCGGTCAATGGCAGCGGCGTAGCAAGCATCAGGCGTAGCCATCGCATCGAACTCTTCCCACAGTGAGCGGTATTCCAGAGCCTGCACCTCCGGCAGGAAAGCAAAAAGGCGGTCGGCCGCTTCATGTTCCCTTGCTTCTTTACTGGCGTTGCCCCGGGTATCATAGGCATAGGTGTCTCCCGCGTAAACTTCAACCAGGTCATGCAGCAAGGCCATCCGTATGACACGATTGAGATCCACACCCTTGATGCCGGCATATTCGATTAAGGTCATCGCCATCAAGGCAAAATGCCAGGAGTGTTCCGCGTCGTTTTCTTCTCGTGAACGGTCAATCAGCACAGTTTGCCGGAAAACCGTTTTCATTTTGTCCACCTCTGCCAGAAACTGAAGCTGACGCGTCAGTCTGGCGCTAAGGGCTGGTCCAGTTGCAAATGTCTTCATATGGTCCTCGTTTCTGCACGATGCTGTCTTTGTCACGTAGTTTGTTCAGATGTCCAGCGATCAGGCTGCATTTTCAGGCTGATTATACTATAGCATACAAGACTCGGGATCCTGGCGTTGCCTTCTCCTGAGCAGGAACCGGTATTCAGATGTTATTTCAACTAGCTGGCCACTGTCTGGTGACCTTCCGGTTATTCTGCTATGATGGTCAAGACCAGACAGATAGGAGGCTAGGCAGCATGAAAACAATATTAGTACCTGCCCGGGAACTTCCGGTGGTTGACGAACCTGCGGTGCTGGTGGTCGGCGCCGGTCCGGCTGGAGTCGCAGCGGCGATCTGCGCTGCCAGACAGGGCGCGGATACGATGCTGATTGAGCAGACCGGCGATGTGGGCGGTGTGGCTACTACAGGCCTGATGAGTCACTGGACAGGGAAAACGCGTGGCGGGTTTTATGAAGAACTGCTGACCCGCTCTGTTGAAGCCGAAAAAAGCATGGACATGGCTGACCGTGACAACAAACCGCGCCATGTGATCAATCCAGAAATTTTAAAAACATTGCTGCTCGACATGCTGGATGAAGCCGGTGTCAGACTGCGCTTATATACTTTTTCCAGTGAAGCGCTCCTGGAAGGCGATCAGGTGGTCGGCGTGATCACCCAGAGCAAAGCTGGCCAACAAGTCATCAGGGCTCGCGTGGTCATTGATGCCACCGGGGATGGCGACATCGCGGCCAGCGCCGGTGTACCCTTTTACAAAGGCCGGGAAAGCGACGGCAAAATGCAGCCGGTGACCTTGATGTTCAAAGTAGCCGGTGTGGATATCAACCGTGGGGTGTTTCCCGGTTCTTTCGAAGAGACCTTTCCGTTGCCCGGCGGTGACATACAAACATTGGGCCGGCAGGAGATTCCGGCACCTGCCGGCCACGTTCTGCTCTATCCGAGCACATTGCCAGGGATAGTCACCTGCAACATGACCAACTGCATCGATATTGACGGAACCGCTCCAGAGGACCTGACACGGGCAGCGCAGGTCTGCCGCCGCCAGATAGCACCCATTGTCACTTTTTTGCGGAAACATGTGCCTGGGTTTGAGCAGTGCTATCCCATCAGTTCCGCCTCATTGATCGGTGTCCGTGAAACAAGGCATTTTGAAGGCCTGAAAACCATTACGGAAGAAGATATCCGGGCAGCACGCGTTTTTGAGGACTGGGCTGTAACCAAAGCTCACTTTAATTTTGATGTTCATAATCTTACAGGCAGCGGTCTGGACGAGACCGGCGAACAAAGGCATTTCAAACAGTCAAAAGGGTATACCATCCCTTACGGCTGCCTGGTCCCCAAAACCAAAGACGGGCTTTTGCTGGCCGGGCGCAACATCTCCGGCACTCATAAAGCACATTCTAATTTCCGGGTTATGCCCATCTGTGCGAATATCGGGCAGGCAGCCGGTACCGCCGCCGCGCTGTGCGCACAGCAATACATTAAGCCGCGTATGCTCGATGTGAAAACGCTGCAGGATAAACTCATTGAGCAGGGTGTAACCTTGTGACATAGCGGTTTTGACTGGTTCCCCTGCCTCTGGCCTACCTATGAAGCATTCTGTTCAGGCTGTAGCTGCCGCCTTGTAAAATTCTAGGAAACAGCATGTCATTGTGGCATAATGAGGGCACGGGGAAAGGTGCAAGATAAACCAGAAAAAGTAGCCTTGCCCGTGCGACAGAACTTAAAAAATTCTGGAGTCGAATCTTATGTTGAATACCATCAATTTTCTGGGAGAAAGCGTCTCCCGCCTGATTGCAGGAGACAACCAGGTGAACGGGCACTCCTATATTCCGGAGATCATGTCAAAAGATGAACTGCTGGCCTACCATACAGAAGAACACGTCCTGGCAGCCATGCAGGAAAGTCTGCGGTGCGGCTACAAAGCCTGGATGCCTCTGGCTAATGACTTCATGCTGAGAACCATCCTGCACCACCAGCAATCAACAGAAAAACCCCTTGCGTTCATTTTCCAGTCGTTTGCACCCATTGAGTTTACTGTGAATCTGCGCATGATGGCGGAAGTCTCACCGCTGGGTATTTACCACCGCGGTACAGATACAGACGGGTTCTGTGAGGCAGGCCGTTTTGACATCGTTAAAGACCGTATCAAGATGATCAAAGATCTGGGTATAAAAGCAGGTCTTGGCACCCATGTACCGGAAACGGTTTTGCGCGCTGAGGAAGAAGACTGGGGCTGTGATTTTTATGTCACCTGCCTGCATAACGCAAGAAAAAGAGGTCAGGCAGCACCCAGCGCTTTTATCACCGGTAAACCCAAAGAGCTGGTGTTTTATCCGGAAGACAGGGCTTTGATGTTTGACGCCATTCAAACGGTAAAAAAGCCCTGCATTGCCTTCAAAATTTATGCCGGCGGTCAAATTTTCCGCGGTCTGGAACATGAGCAGTGGCAGGCAGCGGCGGAAAACGCTATAAGGGAAACATACGCCAACATAAAAGCGAGCGATATCGCCTGTATTGGCTTCTTCCAGCGTGACAGCAACCAGTTGCGGAAAAACGCTGAACTGGCCGCAAAAGTCCTTGGTTAACCGATTACAGAGACAGGTTCAGTGCGTTCAACCCATATCACTGGATTTACACTGTAGCCCTTTAAGTGTTTTGTGCAGCAGCTGATAAAGCTGTCGGTTTTCCTCGGGCTGCAGCGGCAGGCAGGCTGCCATCCTGGCTGGAACAGCTGCCGCCTGATCCTGCAAGGCTTTACCTTCTTCTGTTAAGCCAACCAAGACACTGCGCTCGTCACCGGGGTCTCGTTGCCGTGTGATGAGTCCTTGCGCTTCCATTTTTTTCACCAGAGGTGTAAGCGTGCCTGAGTCAAGCCACAGACGTTCGCCCAGGCTTTTCATGCTCGCCTGCTGCTCCTCCCACAAAACCAGCATCGCGATGTACTGCGTATAGGTCAGGCCAAGCGGATCAAGAAGAGGCCTGTAAAGCCGCACAACTTCTTTAGCTGCAGCATAAAGAGGAAAACACAGCTGGTTTTCCAGTTTCTGCGGATTGTCATGCATAGATCGTCATCCTTCCTGTCGTTTGAATCCTATAGCAGCGCAACGATATCCTTCTCCAGACGTTCCGGCTTGTCGGCAGGCGCAAAGCGTTTCACAACACGGCCTTCGCGATCCACCAGAAATTTTGTGAAATTCCACTTGATATCTGAACCTAGAAGGCCACCCTTCTCTTTTTTCAGATAGGTAAAAAGCGGCGAGGCACTTGGCCCGTTTACATCAATCTTGGCGAATTGGGGAAAGGATGTGTTGTAGTTGAGAAGACAAAATTGTCCGATTTCCGCTTCAGTGCCGGGAGCCTGGTTACCGAACTGATTACACGGGAAATCAAGAATCGTAAAACCCTGATCCTGATATTTTTCATATAATGCCTGAAGTCCGGCATATTGCGGCGTAAAACCACAGCCTGTCGCAGTATTGACGATGAGGACAACCTTACCTTTGTAGTCTGCCAATGATTTTTCTTGTTTTTTTGCGTCCAGAACGTTTATATCGTATAGCTTCATAGGTATGCACTCCTTTATATTGTTCTTAATTGTATTGTGCGCTATTTAATTGTTTCTGTCAAGATATTTTTTCACCGTACACGGCTGCCTTTGGTATAATAATCAAAGGGTCTGTGGCTATGTGCCTGAAAGCAGCGCTTCGGCATTACATCTGGAGGTGGCTATGAGTGAATGTGTTCTTCTGATCCTGGTGGACGGCATGCGGCCGGATAGTCTCGACGTGTGTGAGCACCCCTTTATCCGGAAAATGGGAGAAAGCGGCAGTTATGCTGCCGACAGCAGAGCTGTGATGCCCAGTGTAACACTGCCGTGCCACATGTCGCTCTTTCATAGCGTGGCACCGGATAGGCACGGTATCCTGACCAACACCTACACGCCACAGGTCAGACCGGTCAACGGTCTTTGCGAACAGTTGCGGCTGGCGGGCAAGACCAATGCTCTTTTCTACAGCTGGGGCGAACTGAAAGACCTGGCACGACCGGACTCGCTGGCTTTTAGCGTTTTTATCTCCGGCCACCTTTACACCTACAAAACAGCCAACGAAACCCTGACACGCGAAGCATCACGCTACATCAACAGCACCCATCCCGACTTCGTTTTTCTCTATCTTGGTGAAACCGATGAAATCGGGCATCAGTACGGCTGGATGTCAGATGAATACATCCAGTCTGTTTATGACTCCTGGTCGTGCATCGAGCAGATTGTCCAGGATATCCCCGAGCATTACACCACCATCATCACAGCCGATCACGGCGGACATGATCGAATGCACGGAACCGATTCTGCTGAGGATATGACCATTCCCCTCTTTATCCGCAGAAATCAACCCGGATCAAAGCTGGATCTGTCCGGGACCAGCATTATGGATATCGCGCCAACCATCACCAGCATACTGGGCGCTCAAGCCGCCCCGGAATGGGAAGGCAGATCATTGATCTGACAGCCGGATATCAAACAGCCGGCCGATATAAAGATGCCCAAAGCGATAATCTAAGGGAGGTGCCTTGCATGAAACAGCGAAACTGGCATGACCGGGTCTTTTTTGGCCTGCATTTTGATCTGCACGCTAATGAGAAAGACACAGAACTGGGCAGAGCCCTGACCGTTGAGCACCTGATTACGCAATTGTCGAAAATCAAGCCGGATTTTGTCCAATGCGATTGCAAAGGTCATCCTGGATACACCAGCTATCCGACGAAAATCGGCGTGCCATCTCCTGGAATCATACAGGACGCTGTGCGCATCTGGCGAGACGCTACCCGCCAGCTCGATATCCCGCTGGGCATGCATTATTCAGGGGTCTGGGATACAGCGGCATTGTTGCGGCATCCGGAATGGGGAAGAATCAATAATCCAGCCGGCGAGCAGGCAAAGGGTGAAAAAGCAGGCGGGCATGACCCCAACATGACATGTCCGTCATCTGATTACACAGACGCCTATATGATTCCCCAGATGCTGGAAATTATTGAGGAATATGATGTAGATGGATTCTGGGTTGATGGGGAAAACTGGGCCAGCGCACCATGCTATTGCCACACGTGTCAGGCAGGTTTTCGAGCCCTTTATGGCGATGTGCCTGCGCCTGAAACACCAGAGCAGCCACTGTGGCAAGCATGGCTGGCCTACAGCCGGGACCGGTTTGTTGACCATGTGCGCCGTTATGCAGACGCTGTTCATCAGAAGAAACCGGACTGCACCATCTGCAGCAACTGGATGTATACTGTGCGTCAGCCTGAGCCGATCGCAGCACCTGTTGACTACATCAGCGGGGATTTCAGCCATATCTGGAGTGCGGAAAAGGCAACTGTGGAAGCCCGTTTCATGGATAGCCGCCCGCTCAGCTGGGATCTAATGGCCTGGTCCTTTTCCAGCCACGGTGCCATGCGGGACTGGGTTTTTAAATCTGCCGGTGCCCTATGTCAGGAAGCCGCAGTTGTGATGTCTTGCGGCGGCGCTTTTATGATCTATGATACACCGAACCGTGACGGGACGCTTGTCGCCTGGCATATGGATGAGCTGGCTAAAGTGGCACAGTTCTGCCGGGCCCGCCAAGCCTTTTGCCAGGACACAAAAACCGTACCGCAGATCGTCCTGCTGCATGCCCGGGAACACTATTACAGCAACAATGAACCCCTTTACCAGCTGGGAACGGCTACAGACCCGCTGGAAGGCGCGTTGCATGTGCTGCTGGAAAACAACCTTCATGTAGACATCCGCAACACAGAAGACCTGATACAATCTATTGGCCGTTTCCCGCTTTGTGTTGTCGCTGAACAAGACCAGCTCAGCGATGATACAGTGGCCGTTTTGGAACAATATGTACGCGACGGCGGTTATCTGCTGATCAGCGGAGCGGAGCAGACAAAACGATTTGATGCGCTTCTGGGTGTACGTGACGCGCGACCCGACAGCCTGGACCAGGCTCTGTTTCTGCCGGTGGACAATGGCGCCGTCTGCGCGATAGGACACTGGCGCCAGGTTGAAATTACTGAAAACGAAACCAAAGAGGTGTCTCCGCTGCTGCTGTCAAGAGATCGTGGCGAGTCAGAACGCCTTTCCGGCGGAAGCGCTGCGACCATCCGTCCATTAGGGAAAGGAAAAATAGCCGGGATATACGGGCCGTTATTCGCCAGTTATACGAAAGGGCATTACCCGGCTGTCCGTTCCTATATAAGCCGGCTGATGGCTCTGCTCAACCACCCGGATTTATTGAAAGCAAGTGCTCCCGCCCACATTCAAATCACGCTGCGTAAAAAAGAAGATCAGTTGATGGTTCACCTGGTGAATATGGGCGTGGACCACCCCTTGTCACCCAAAAGCCCCTTCGTCGAACAGGTGCCAACAGCCGGACCTGTCGCATTGCGGCTTCCTCTGGACAACAGACCATACCAGGTCTGCCTGATGCCGGCTGCCACACCCGTTTGCTGGTCGTATGCTGACGGACAGCTATCTGTAAGCATCAGCCAGGTTGGTATTCACGACATCCTGGTCATTAAGCTGTCACCTGACGTGCCTTAGGTACAACAAAACGGTACGGAAGCCGGCACGTGCTGAAGCTGTCCCACGTAACATCACATTTCCAGGCGGGTACCGGCCCCGAGGGCATGGACAACGCATGATCATGCTATAATAACGAGAGCGCTTTTGGTTCGTCGGTTTTACAGCAGTTTGCCAAAGGCAGAGGCCTATCGATCAGGAGAACAATACAGCATGAAAAATGACATGAAATACCCATTATATGAAACGACGATCTTTAAAGATTTCCGTGATATGGTGGATCAGGCTGCCGAAAAGTACCCGAACCGTGTTGCCATCTCCTACAAGGAAGATCCGAACAAACCGGAAACGATCAACCGGACCTTTGCAGAAACCCGTGAGCATGTTCGCAATCTGGGAACCGGCCTGGTCCACATCGGCTGCCGGGATCAGCATGTGGTTCTTATTGGTGAAGCTTCTTATGACTGGATCTGTTCATATTTTGCCTTAATGGCGATCGGGGCCGTTGTTGTACCGATTGACCGTGACCTGCTGGCAAAGGAAATCACAGATATCATCAACTTCGCTGCTTGCAGCATGATTATCTACTGTAAAGCCATAGAGGAGAAAATTACCAGCATTCAAAGCCGGCTGGAAACCGTGCGCACCTTCGTCTGCATGGGACAGCCAGGCTTGGATGGTGCGCTCAATATGGCCGGAATCGTCGCTGACGGCCACCAGCGCCGTCTCGCCGGAGACAATACCTATGACGACTATGATATCGACGCAGATCGTCTGGCAACCATTGTTTTCACATCCGGGACAACTGGAAAAGGCAAAGGTGTCATGCTCTCGCAAAGAAACATCGTTTTGGACATGACCAATGGCATGTACCTGTTCGCAATCACGTCAAAGACCATTAATTTTCTTCCACCTCACCACACTTTTGGCTCAACGGTCATTTTTGTCGGTCATTTCTCTCAAGGATCAACGATTTATTTATCCAGCGGGTTACGTTATATTGCCACGGAAATCAAAGAACAACAGCCGTCACACCTGGTCCTGGTACCACTTTTTCTGGAAAAGCTGCATGCCCGCATTTGGTCCAGCGCGGAAAAAAGCGGTAAAGCCAACCTGTTACGGCGCATGATCAAGATCAGCAATGGCTTGCGCCGGTTGGGCATAGACCTGAGACGGCGGTTTTTCCGCAGCGTGCTGGATCAGTTTGGTGGCCGTCTGGAGATGGTGATCAGTGGCGGAGCCGCGTTAAATCAAAGCATCATCGATACCTTTGACGGAATCGGCATGACCATCCTAAACGGTTACGGCATTACGGAGTGCGCACCGCTTGTCTCCTGCAACCGTAATCTATATCAGAAAAAGGGCAGTGTTGGCCTCCCCATCCTGGATGAAGAGATCCGCATCAAGGATCCGGACGCCAACGGTGAAGGAGAAATCTGTGTCAAAGGGCCAAATGTGATGCTGGGCTATTACCGCGACCCGGAAGCTACCGCTGTGGTTTTTGATGAAGACGGGTTTTTCCGGACCGGTGACTACGGACGGCTGGATGAAGACGGCTGGCTCTATATTACAGGCCGCCTGAAAAATCTGATTATCCTCAGCAACGGCAAGAATGTCTACCCTGAAGAAATCGAGACGGAGATCGCCCGGCTTGATACGGTGGAAGAAGTTGTTGTCTATGCCGGCGAAAGCCGTTCAAACAAAAACAAAGAGGTCATTGTGGCCGAAATTTTCCCTAATGAAGAAGTGCTGCATGCGCGCGGCATCACAGACGCACAGTGTTATTTTGAAGAACAGATTAAACACATCAACAAAGAAATGGTATCGTACAAAACGGTCAATATGGTCCGTCTGAGGCAGAAGGAATTCGAGAAAAACACCTCGCGCAAAATAGTCCGTTTCCGCATCGACAAGACAATCGACTAACTGCACCGGATGACGCAGTTGCAGGCGGCCTTTCCCTGGAGAACGGCCAGGACATCATGAAGAAATAACTGCCGGTGCAAAACATGACCAGGAGGACAGGCATATGGGAAAAACAATGATTGCTGAGAATAAAACAGCAAAAATCACCATTGCTTTAAGCAACCAGGCCAGCGCACCGGAGCGAAATGCTGCCGATGAGCTGCTCTATTACCTGGAACGCATGACCGGCGCCCGCTTTACCATCGAACACGCAACGTCGGCCAGTGAACTGCGAAAACCGGCGATCGCTTTGGGTGAGGCTGCACTCTGGCTGGGTCTGCAAGAACCGCGGGAACTTGGTGATGATGGATTTGTCCTCAAAACCATGGACAGCGGTCTGGCGATCTATGGCGGCTGCCGCGGCATCCTTTACGGGGTTTATGAATGTCTCGAGCAACTGGGCTGCCGGTTCTTCACACCGCTTTGCGAAAAGGTGCCAACATGTGAAAATCTGGCCATGCCTGTCCTGGACAGCCGGCAGGTTCCTGCTCTGGAATATCGTTATCACAACTACAAAGATTATACAGAGCATCCGGGATTCGCGGTTAAACGACGGATCAATGGCCCGGTTCCCCTTGATCCCGCCTGGGGTGGCAATCTGTCCTATGCCTGGTTTGTCCATACCTTCGAACGCAATATTCTCGATCCTGAGGCATTTTTTGATGATCATCCGGAATATTTCTCTCTGGTCGACGGCAAACGGCTGAAGGAACGCTCGCAGCTGTGCCTGACCAACCCGGATGTCCTTAAGATCACCATTGAAAAGGTGAAAATGGCATTGGCCGAAAATCCTCAATGCCGGCTAATTTCTGTATCGCAGAATGACTGGCAGAATCATTGCACCTGCGAACATTGCCGCCGTATTGATGAGGCAGAAGGAAGTCATGCCGGCAGCCTGATCTGGTTTGTCAATCAGGTCGCGGCTGCCGTTGAAAAAGACTTTCCTCATGCCATTATCGATACGCTGGCTTACCAGTATAGCCGGCCGGCACCCAAAACGATCCGGCCCAGGCACAATGTCTGCGTGCGCCTTTGCTCAATCGAGTCCTGTTTCACGCATTCCTTTGAAAAGTGTGATGACAAGACCCGCGCAGTTCGCCGCCCTGATGGAACCTCCTCAACTTTTCTAACAGATCTGCAGGACTGGGCAAAAGTCTGTGACCGATTATACATCTGGGATTACACGACCTGCTTTGCCCATTATCCAATGCCATTCCCCAATTGGAACGTTTTACAACCCAATATGCAGGCTTTCATAAAAAACAATGTCAAAGGCGTGTTCGAACAAGCCTGCGGTGCTGCAGGTGGCAGCACTGATCTCAACGAGTTACGCGCCTACCTCTTGTCCAAACTGCTTTGGGATGCCGATTGTGACTATGAGGTGCACATGAATGAGTTTCTGCAGTATGTCTATGGCTCAGCCGGTCCGGCGATCCGACGCTATATACGCCAGCTAACCGATACCGTTGAAAAGGAAAAGATACATGTTGGTTTCAATGATCAGTGCGACCAGCCCTACCTGACACCTGAACACCTGGATGAATACGATAAAATTCTGGATGAAGCTGAAGCTGCGGTCAAAGATGACCCGCTGCGCTTTTCCCGTGTCGCCAAGATTAAGCTTTCACTGCGCTGGGTGCGGCTTAAAAACAAGGCCATGCTGGAAAATCAGCAGGATACGGCGGAAATCAACCAGTTTTTCAGCGACTGGAAAGCACATGGGTTGACCCGTATCGATGAGTGGGTCAGTGAGAAAAAAACACATAAAGCCTTACTGCGCAACATCTGGCGTGGCACTGACTTTTTGCGCAACTGGTGGGACGAAGGAAAAGAGCAGCGTTAGGGAGGTTTTTTATATGAATAAGCCACATGAACCCACGGAAGATCGGCCAGCAGGCTGTCTTAACGCATACGATTTTGGCGCTTCCGGCTCCAGCCTTGAGGTCCATGGTCAGGCAACAGCCGGTTCATGCCGTGTCATCCTGGATGAGCCCGGTGATTTCCAGACCGGACAGGGCGTCGCGCTGACCCGGTGTAATCCCCATACCATTCAGGCCACACTCTGGGGACCGCACCAGGCAGGCTCCAGCGCCCGCCAGATTGATGCTGAGGTTGAATACCGGGGCTATGACGGGACGGCCGGCAGCTGGGTGGTCCTGATGCTGGATGTCGATCCTGACTGCCCGGAAGTTTTCCGCTGGACTGATGATCTGGGCCGCACCTGGCATGAGAACGTGCCGATGTCTTTTGACTGGCAGATGCTGAGCGATGGCTTTGAGGTCCGTTTCCATCCTTTTGCCTGGGAGGAAGGCTGGACCGCCGTTTTTTCCGCCAGCGACCAACTGATCACAGAAGTTTCAGCTGTCGAAGGCAACGTCCTCACACTGAAAGATGTCGCAAACCGCACCTGTGCTTGTGTGGTCCGCCACAATGACAGCGCAGCTCTGCAGCGTGGCATCGATGCCGCGCTGGCAGCCGGGAAAAACCTTTATGTGCCCAATGGCCATTATCGACTGGCCGATACGCTGTTCGTGGAGAACGCCGAAAGCTTCACCCTGCTGGGTGAGCGTGCCGAACGGACTGTTTTTGACAACGCACCAGGCATCGAGGGCATACGCAAAAGCGGCGAGACACGCATGGAGAACAGCCTTTTCGGACCCTGTCTTGCCCTTCTCAACGGAACGGAAGTCAACATAAAAAACTTGACCCTCCAGGGTGGTATGGGCTTCAGCGAACGTGATCAGGCAGGGCTCATCGATACACGCGGCGGCACACACATCTGGGGCATGTATTTCAAGCGATCATATGGTATAAGAACCAAAGACACGGAGCGCGTCCTGATTGAGAACTGCCATGCCCGCCGCATGTCCACTGAGGCTTTCTACTCCCAGGGCTCGCACCGGACACCGGATGGCGAACCGGCGCATTACACACGTTCCATCACCTATCTGCGTTGTTCAGTCGAAGACTGCGCCCGCAATGCTTTCAACAACAATGATAAAGCAGAAAACACCGCCCTGATCAACTGCCGCATCCGCGATGTCGGCGGCTGTTCCTGGGAGGGCGCATCACGCTTTGTGCGCATGACAGGCTGCTATGTCCGCAATGCCGGCACAGTCGCGATGGGTAATGTACGCAGCAGGGATGAATCATATGAAAAGCTTGGTTCAGGACAACACATTATTGCCGACAATGTTTTCGAATCCAGCTGCCCTTACGGTGGCTACATGATCCGCGCCGGTGCCTGTGCCACCCAGATCATCATCCGCAACAACCTTTTTGTCAACTTCAATTCTTCAGCTATCCAGATCATGGGCGATACCGGGGAGCGGGATCTGCCGCCGGAGAACGCCATCATCACCGGCAATTCGATTGACCTCACCGCTGAAGAAGGGCCATCACAGCCGCGGACAGCCATTTCCATCACAGCCCAGGATGTGACCGTATCCGACAACCAGATTTTTGTCAGAGGGCAGACGGACGAACAAGTCACAGGTATTGCTTTGAGGGATGATGCGCTGCGTGTGATTGTGCATGACAATCTGCTGCGCGGCTGTGGTATCGGAATCACGTCAGAACGCGTCTATGGCGCTGTCGGCAACATACTGGATGAAAAATCCTTCACCCGCTTATCTCCTGCCTGGGGCGGCACGCCCTCTTACCTGAGGCGCCGTTCTCATCGATATGCCGGCTGGCACCTGGTCTGGCTGGGAGATGATGGTACGGATACCGATGTCTCCATTGTCGACGCTTTCGATCCGGAAAACCGTGTTTTTCATCTGCGTTCACCCAGGATTATGAAGCCAGGTGAGCGGTTTTGCCTTTACAATCCTGAAGGGACTTTCTGGAACCTGCATGACAACATGATCTATGGCAGCAGCAGGCCGCTTGCCCTGGATTCATTTGGCAGGACAGGGGCCAGCGTCCGAAACAATCTGACATGAAAAGAGCAGTACTCGTCTGCTTATGAGGTGAACAAAATGCAGCTTACAACGGACAGTGTTGCTTCCCGTGATTACCTGGTTTTGCTTGAACCTTGGATCAAAGCTTCACGCCCCTTCATCAGCAGCCCTTCTGATCGACCGGATCTAGCGATCTACGGCACCGGATACAACAGTTGGGGGGTCCAGACCCAGCAAAAAGCCTTTGCTGCTTTTGCTGTCGCCGCCAGTGATCCCGCCTGCGATTCGCAGCGGATCGGGATGTCCCGTGAACAACTGCTTGACCAGGCTTTAAAACTCCTGCGTTTTAACCTGGAAAGCCATCTGACCGGTTCTTATACCTGTACCGACGGCACCGCCTGGGGACACACCTGGATCAGCGGTTTGGGCATCGAACGCATGATGCACGCGGTCCGTGCCATCGAAGAGCATCTGTCCGCCGATGACCTGGAACAGCTCAAACAAGTAGTGGTTTCCGAAAGTGACTGGCTCCTGGACAACCTCCCCATCAAAGCAGGACCTGTTGAGGATAACAAGCCGGAAAGCAATTTCTGGAACGGCGCTATCCTGCACAGGACAGCGCTGCGCTACCCGGATCTGCCAAAAGCCGCCGCGTATCGGGAAAAAGGAAGCCAGTTCATGGTCAATGCCATTTCCGTGCCTGATGATGCCGGTTCGGGAACACTGATTGACGGACGCCTGCTGTCAGAACAACACATAGGGCACAATTTTTTCACTTCCTATGCCCTGAACCACCACCGCTACATGAACCTGGGTTATATGGTCATCGTGCTGTCCAACATCGCCATGCTGTACCTGATGTACCGCGAGCAAGGGATGACGCCACCTGAAGCGCTGTTCCATCATGTCAAGGATCTATGGCAGCGTGTCAAGATGATGACTTTCCCGGACGGACGCCTGATGCGTGTTGGCGGTGATACCCGGGTTCGTTACTGTTACTGCCAGGACTATGCGATCCCCATGTGGCTGATGATGACGGAATGGCTGGGTGATCCGGACGCCATACTTTTTGAGAAAGGCTGGCTCGGTCACGTTGAGCGTGAAGTATTGCATAACGGTGACGGCCTTTTCCTGTCAGACCGCTGCGCCCACCTTGCGCTGGCTTCGCCTCTTTATTATACGAGACTGGAATCGGACCGGGCCTGCGCCCTGTCCATGGGTGCATATTGGCGCCGTATTCTGAAAATCAACGGGCATTTTCCTGAAAATAACTTGAGCAAGCGCAGAAACAGCTGGCATGACCGGTACCATGGCGCCTGCCTGCATCAGTCTGAGCGTCGATTTGCCTCCTGGACCTGGCTGGCCGCACAGCGTCCGCAAGGTCTTTGCCTGCCGTCAGACAGCAGTGATCTAGCTGAATGGCGAACCAACCTGGCAGGTCAGATCACCAGTTCGGGCAGCAAAACCTGGCAGGATGTCATCGTTCATGACGAGCATCTGTTTAATGGTGGCTTTCTCACAACCGGCTATACCGCTGTCTGGTCTGAGGGGTTTATCGCTGAAGGACAAATCAAGGAACAAAATGCCTTTAACCATCTGGTTTTCGCTGCTTTGCCGGACGACCGGACTGTGCTGGTGCTGCAACAGGCCCGGTCCACCATGCGCAGTTACCTGTGCTCGGTCAAAGGCCTTTTTCTGCAGATTCCCAATGATCTTTTCAATGGAGACAGCAGAACCTACTACAGTTCAGGCGACCAGTGGACGGTCAACAGGATCAAGCCGGCTGATCAGCGGTTTGACCTGAAAGCGAACTGGCTGAATGTAGAGGACAAACTGGGTGTTGTCATCGCCTACAGTCCGGATCAGCTGACCCTGCTCTCTCCCCGTGAAAGGCAGATTGGCATTATGGAACGGCAGCCCGGCATGCTGCTGGCAGATGAGCTTTGCACAACCTGCCGGACAGGTGGTTTCTATGTCGGAAAAAATGACTTGCTGATTGACAACGGATTCATTTTGCTGTCCGGTACCGATCGTGAGGAAACGGCAGCTTGCGCCCGCCAAACATTCTGGCAACCGGACACCCGGGATGAAGCACTGCGCTTTGTGACGACAACAGGGGCAGATGGCCGGTGTTATCTGCTGGCAGCCAACTTTGCCCGCGACAACCGGCAGGCCAAAGTACGTCTCCCTGTGCCCGGCTGCTTTCACTGCCTGATTACCGGCCAAACCTGGGAAACAGGCCAGGATCAGATGATCACCTTGTCATTCGCCGGAAAAAGAGCCGTGCTGCTGCAATCACAGGATATAGACTGATCAGTCCTGACCCAGGGGGATGCGAATATGAAAGGGGCCCCTTTCGTCCACCTGGATCACCACTTTTCCGGCGAAAACCGCAAACTGCCTTGTCTGCCCGACAACATGATAGCCGGCAGGCAGACGGATGGTATAAGTTACCGGACAATCAAACTTGTGATCCACAGAAAAACGCAGCTCATTATGTTCGATACAGAGCTGCTCCAGCTCACCGCCCATGGAAAAGTGGGCCGTACTGCCAGTCACCACGGGTTCGCCACAGTCGGGGGCAATTTTAACAAGGGCTGCACCATGAGGCTCAATATAACCCAGATGAAGGGTTTGCCCGGAAGCGACTGCATCTACAGACACACCGCTGAAAAATTCTGACACAACAAAGCGCTCATGCTTATCGGCAAACTGACCAAGCAGCCGGCTGTCAAGCGTGAAGGACAGGGGTTGGCGCTCATCATCCGACCAGTTGATGAAAGCAACCGTATGCCACTGGCCATCGCATACGGCTACATCAACAACGCCCGGATAACGCGTACCGGCGAACAGGTCCCGCGGCACCGGCCTGACGGGGACATAAGGCATTATGTGGCGCAGGACAAACAACCGGTCTTCATCAATTTCCTGCATAGGCTCGGTAGAGCAAACCAGTCCACCGCCCAGATACTGGTTTAATGCGACGGTTTAGATTTCTTCCTCATTCAACAAACCCAAAGTCAGATTCATGTCGCGAAACCGTTCTTTACGGCCGCGCAGCATCAATGAATCTGGATCATTGTCCCACCAGTCGTTCATCCAGTAGCGCTGCAGGTGCTGCTTGGTTGTGATGGGAGCGGCTTTACCACCTTTTACCACAGTGCTTTTCCACATGCTCAAAACATCGGAACTGGAACGCTGCCCGTCAACAAGACCAATCAGAGGATCATAAAGCCCGCCGCACATCAGGAAGTAGGCGTCTTCAC